>DASQCU010000229.1:0-3530 GCA_035634575.1 Beijerinckia sp. | reverse complement strand
GGAATTCAACGAATCGCTTTTCGAGCGCTCGATCCTGACCTTGATCGTCCTTGTCTGGCCGGCGCTCGGCGCGCTCTCCTTGCGCGAGCACTGGGTCAGTGCGGCGCTCCTGGCACTGGCGGTCGCGGGCGTCACCATGCTGGGCCGCGCCCAGATCTCGCTTGCCGCCATGGGGGCTGGCGCCTTCACTTTCGCGGTCGCCATGTCCGCGCCGGTCAAGACCGCGCGTTTCCTGGTTGTGATCTTCACACCCCTGATCCTCCTGGCGCCCGCGATCCCTTTGCTCTTTCATTCTGCTCAGGAGCTTTTCGGGCTTCACCCGGAGGCTGCATCGCCGATGACGATCTGGGCGGACCTCGTGGCCCGCGACGGGTTGCGGCTCATCACCGGCCATGGTCTCGACATGGCAACCGGCGCGGTCTCGCAGGGCTATTTGCCGGTCACGACGCCGAAAAGCCTTCTGTTCCTGATCTGGTACGAATTGGGCGCGATCGGCGCCATCGCGCTGGCCGCTTTTGTCATGCGCGCTTTCCTTGGCGCCGGCAAGGCTCCCGCCTCCGTTGCGCCAGCCTTGCTCGCGGCCCTCACGAGCGTGTTGACGATCGCGATCTTCGGCCTTGCGACAGTGCAAATCTGGTGGGTCAGCCTCCTCGGCTGCGATATTCTCGCCTTTGCGCTTCTCGTCAAAGGGGTCTACCGGACGAAACGGCCAACATCCGAGGAAATAGAAGCAATCGAGGAAGACCCGTCGCAAGCTTGAGCCAAACGAGGCTTGCGCTGATTTGAAGCACCTCCATCCCGCGACGCGGACCTGCATTCAGGCCAGAGGGAAAACGGACGACATCCAATTGTCGTAGAGGTTGAAGAAGTGCTTGCGGGGCTGGCCGAAGCGGACTTAACATGGCGCATGATCGAGGCAGTCATCACCATTCGGAGCGCGCGGGAAAGCGATGCACAGGGCATTGCCGATGTGCATGACGCTGCCTGGCGAGACGCCTATCGCGGGATCATCCCTGGCCGCGAATTGGAGCGCATGATCGCGCGGCGTGGCCCGCGCTGGTGGCACTCGGCCATCGTTCGCGGCTCGCGCCTTCTTGTCCTCGATTTCGACGACATCATCGGCGGCTATACGAGTTATGGGCGCAATCGCGTCCCTTCCATGCCCTATGGCGGCGAGATTTTCGAGCTTTATATCGCGCCTGAGTTTCAGGGGATTGGCTTCGGCCGGCGCCTTTTTGAGGCCGCGCGCAAGGACTTGGCTGAACACGGCTATACTTCGGTCATCGTCTGGGCCTTGGCCGATAATGAACGCGCCTTGCAATTTTATCGCCACCTTGGCGCGAAAACCGTGCGCCAGGCCACGGAGCGTTTCGGCACCGAAACCCGCGCGCGCATCGCCTTTGCCTTCGATCAGTACAGCCACAGGTCTTGAAGGACCGAGGTGGTCTTGTGACGCAGGTGCCGTCCTCGCGTGCAGGCTTTAAGCCAAAAGGCGCATGTTTCCACCAAGCTAAAAAATGGTTTAAAAGCGCGACGCTGCCCCCTTTGAGAGCGGCAATCCACCAGCCGCGGTTCTCCCGCGCGCCGGACTATCAACCGTTTCGGAGATCAATATGCGCCTTGATGCGATTTCGATCGGCAAGAACCCGCCCGATGAGGTGAATGTCCTCATTGAA
Organism: Beijerinckia sp.; assembly: GCA_035634575.1. Classification (GTDB taxonomy): domain Bacteria; phylum Pseudomonadota; class Alphaproteobacteria; order Rhizobiales; family Beijerinckiaceae; genus Beijerinckia. The sequence continues at coordinate 1,854 of DASQCU010000229.1, read as the reverse complement.
GTACCGATCGGCGGCGAACCGATCAAATACGAGCTCGACAAGGATTCGGGCGCCTTGGTCGTTGATCGCTTTCTCTATACGTCAATGCGCTATCCCGGCAATTACGGTTTCATTCCGCATACTCTGTCGGATGACGGCGATCCCTGCGATGTCATCATCGCCAATACGCGCGCCATCGTGCCGGGCGCGATCATGAGCTGCCGGGTCGTCGGCGTATTGCTCATGCAGGACGAGGCGGGCCAGGACGAAAAAATCATCGCCGTGCCTTCGGCCAAGCTGACCAAGCGCTATGAAAAGGTTTTAAATTACACGGATCTCCCGGAGATCACGCTGAAGCAGATCGAGCATTTCTTCACCCATTACAAGGATCTCGAACCAAATAAATGGGTCAAGATCCTGCGCTGGGGCGACGTCGAGGAGGCGCGCAAGATCGTCACCGCCTCGATCGAGAAGGCGAAGGCAGCGAAGTGACTGCCTGAAAAGCCCTCAACTCCTTGAGGGTTCAGGCATAGAGCCCTGGGCGATCTTCGCCCTTGGCTTCTCGAATTCCCGCAACACTTTGCAAAGCCTGGCCCTCGTCCTGAGGAGCCGGGACTTTGGTAAGGCCCGAACAGTCGTTCCTTTCTCCCAAATCGATCCTTACGAAAATTTAAGTTCTGCTCGCGCTTCATATCGGATACTGCTTTGCTATCGATGCTGAATAGCACCAGCAGGTACACGGCGCCGCTATTTCCGATTTTTCAAAGGCGCGTTGAAAAACTCCAGAGCGGTCCAAGGTTTTTCATGATGGCCGCAGGTATGAATAGCTCAAAGAGCATATTGGCATGACAAAGCCAAAGATCATTTTTCATATAGGCTTGGAAAGGACAGGAACGACATCGTTTCAGCGCTATTGTACAAATAATACGAATATTCTGAAAAAATATTCCGTATTATATCCTACAAAAAATAGCGCGTTTTCGGTCGATAGTCACGGACCGCTCGTTGCCTCCTACTTGCCGAATGACAAGCCAAAGGATTTTGCGATCCGCTCGGTCTCCTCAAAGCGGCCCGCCCTGCTTCGCTCGCTCCTTGGCGAGATCAAGAAAAGTTCAGCGGACACGATCTTGATCAGCTCCGAACATTTTTCATCGCGCTTCGGTGAAGCGGAGATTTCACAACTTGCCGCCGATTTCGCTGGTTATGACTTTCGAATAGCCGTCATTATTCGAGATCACTTGTCGCGTTTTTGTTCGTCCTACTCGACGAGCATAATGAGCGGCGGGCAGCGGACCATTGAAGAATATGCGGACGAAATTTTCGCGCCGGACAATAAATATGCCCGCTATAGAGATACGATCATTCGGTGGGAAGAGATGTTCGGGAGAGAGAATATCAGCGTTTTTTGCCATTCTCGTGGCAAGAATATCATCACCACTCTCTTCGAAAATTTGATTGCCCCCGGAAAATCATTACCTCCGCCTTCATCCTATGCGGATAATCGGTCACTCGGGCCGAGCCTCACGGAAGCGCTCCGTCTGACCAATATCGAACTGTCGAGCCATGCGAAATGCGGAGCGCCCCGCACTTATTTAAGGTGGCTGCGGCAGCGTTACGTCCAGGTCTGTCTCAAGCAATGGCTCATTCGGGCGGCAGGAGATCAATCGCTCGATCATTGGCAGCTCAGCGAACATAACCTTCGGCGTTTGAACGAGATCGCTGAAATCGATCGCCGCTGGCTGGAAGATCGCTATGGCGTTCGCCTGCCGCAACCTGACGGGGCCCGATACCTGCCCAACCACCCTGCCGGTCAGCCGGCATCCGCCGAAATATTGGCCAAGGCGCTGGTCGAACAGGCGAGAGGCGGACGTTGGG
>DASQCU010000228.1:0-1868 GCA_035634575.1 Beijerinckia sp. | reverse complement strand
GACGCGCGTTTCATGTTCAATTTCGAAAGGGCACATGCGCCCTTGCGCCGCACCGTGACGATCGAGGATGTCGGCGGGGCGGCGCTCTATCTTCTCTCCGATCTCTCGAGCGGCGTCACGGGCGAGATCCACTTCGTGGACGCGGGCTATAACATCATTTCCATGCCGCATCCTGACAGTCAGAAGGCCGATGACGGCAAGCCTCAGGGCGAGGCGGCGGAGTGAAGTGAGCCGGCCATTTTTCAGGTTCAGACGACTATCGGATGTGGGAGGCAAGCGTTAGAAGTCATCGAGCTGAAAATGAAAGCGCCTCAATCAAAAGGAGGGCGGCAGATGACCTCATCCCTGACGATCGTGTTGGATACAACGGTTGGAAAGCATTTTGAGATTACCATTGAAAAGACGGGCGACGAATCGGCTCTCCTGCGCGTGCAGGCATGGGGAAGCAACCAGGATCATAGGCGGGAGGACCCTGCCAAGGATGATGTGATCAAACTCACCGAAATCCACTTCGATCAAGTGAGAAGGCTCCTATGTAAGGCCGACATGCGAGGTTCATTTCCCAGTATCACCTGTACGCTGAACGACGCTGCACAGGGAAAGCAACCCTATGTCCGTATTGTCCTTGCAGATACATTCGCGGGTCTGGCTGATGGACTAACCGATTACGCGATGGAAAAAGCGGATTATGACGAACTGAAGCAGTTCATCATCAATGCGAAATTTCCTGATCTTATTCCAACGGTTATCAAGAATGAGCGCCGTGGGCCGCCTGTCGCCGAGAGATAGTATTTTGATCGAATGCAATTTCGGCCGATCCCGGGCAGGAGGAGACGGTCGGCCGCGCGGCGTTTTCCAACCCTTCACCCAACCTTTGATAGAGCGGAAAAGGCGGCTGACCCCGCTTGCCGCTGGGCCAAAAGCTCTGTACCCCTGACGACCGAATCCGGGCTGCCCCCGGCTCGCCCTTCAGTTCCATCCGCAGAATTCCCATGGCCGATCTCAACCGCCGCACGCTCGTCCATTCTCTGATCGCCTCGGGCGCGCTGGCCGCCGGACCGCAATCGGTTTTGGCTCAAGCACCGCACGTAGCCCAATCGCAGCCGCAATCGCCGCAGGCCATCACGCCGCCGCCGAAGTTCGATTTCGACGATGTCGTCCGGCGCGCGCGCGACCTCGCCACCGCGCCCTTCGAGGCGAGCCCGCCGTCGCTGCCCGACGCTTTGAACAAGCTCGATTTCGACACCTGGCGCGACATACGCTTCCGCCCGGACAAGGCCTTTCTGGGGGGTAATGGAAGCCCGTTTCGCCTGCAATTATTCCATCTCGGCCATCTCTACCGCCGCCCGGTGACGATCAATACGATTCGCGACGGCATCCCGACGCCGATCCCTTATGCGGCCAATCTCTTCGACTATGGCCGCACCAGGTTCGACAAGCCCCTGCCGGTGAATCTGGGCTTTGCTGGCTTTCGTCTCCACTATCCGTTGAACGCGCCCAAAACCTTCGACGAGGTCATCTCATTTCTGGGCGCTAGCTATTTTCGCGTCCTCGGGCGCAATCAGCGTTACGGATTATCGGCGCGCGCGCTCGCCGTCGCCGCCGGAAACGACCATGAAGATTTTCCGTTCTTTCGCGAATTCTGGATCGAGACGCCCGAGGCCAATGCCGAGCGCGCGGTCATCTATGCGCTGCTCGATAGCGAATCAGCGACCGGCGCCTACAGGTTCGATCTCTATCCAGGGCTCGACTCGGTTCTGGAAGTCTCGGTCTCCCTGTTTCCGCGCAAGGCAGGTGTGAAATTTGGCTTAGGGCCGCTGACCTCGATGTTCCTGGCCGGCGAGAACGATCATCGCTTCAATGACGAC
>DASQCU010000227.1:0-7443 GCA_035634575.1 Beijerinckia sp. | reverse complement strand
GCGAAGATCGTTGCCGAGGTCGAAGCTCTGGTTGCGGCGGGTGTCCGGGAGGTGAGCCTGCTCGGCCAGAACGTCAACGCCTATCACGGCGAGGGCGAAGACGGCGGCCGGGCCTCGCTTGCCGCGCTTGCCATGCGTCTTGCCCGCATTCCCGGCCTTGCCCGCATTCGCTACACGACGAGCCATCCCAACGATATGGGTGGCGATCTTATTGAAGCCCATCGCGACCTGCCCGCGCTCATGCCTTTCCTGCATTTGCCGGTGCAATCGGGGTCCGACCGCATCCTAAGTGCGATGAACCGCAAGCATAAGGCTGAGGATTATCTCGCGCTTGTCGCGAAGATCCGTGCCGCGCGGCCCGACATCGCGCTCTCCTCCGATTTCATCGTCGGCTTTCCCGGCGAGACCGAAGCGGATTTCGAGGCGACCCTCGACTTGATCGCGAAGGTGAATTTCGCGAGCGCCTTTTCATTCAAATATTCGCCGCGTCCCGGCACGCCCGGCGCCGACATGCCCGAGCAGATCGAGGAAAGGGTCATGGTCCGCCGTCTGGCAGAGCTCCAAGTGCTTCTCGAAGATCAGCGCCAGGCTTTCAACCGCGCAACCGTCGGGCGCACCGTCGATGTTCTTTTCGAGAAACCGGGCCGCCACAATGGCCAGCTCGCCGGAAAGACACCCTATCTTCAGGCGGTGCATGTCGAGGCAGGCAGGGATCTGATCGGGAAAATTCTTCCCGTCGAAATCATCGAGGCTGGCGCGAATTCGCTGTCCGGACGCCTTTGCGAAGGGATCGCGCCCGAGTCTTTGCAATGGGAGGTGCCAGTTTGAGAGCATCGGATCGACCTGGGTCTTTCACGCGCCCCGAGGGAAAACGGCCGAGCCTCGATCAGGAGGTTGCCGAGATCACGCTGGCCTTCGACGACAATCGGCATGCTTCGCTTGTCTTCGGCCAATATGACCAGAACCTCGCCAAGGTCGAACGGCGGCTCGGCGTCATCGCCAATGCCAATGGCAATCATGTCACGCTGAAGGGGGCGCCCGACGCCTGCGAACAGGCCCGCCGGGTTTTGGAAAATCTCTATGCGCGGGTCAAGCTCGGTCAGCCGGTGAGCCTTGGCGAAGTCGATGGCGCGATCCAGGAAGGGAGCTTGCAAGGGACGCTTTTCCCGAAGGAGGCCGAGACCGGCCGCGTCACCTTCGAGCAGATCGGCACGCGCAAGCGCGGCGTCGTGCGCGCCCGCAACGCGGCGCAGGATCAATATCTCAGAGCCTTGAAACGCGACGAACTCGTTTTTGCCGAAGGGCCAGCCGGCACCGGCAAGACATGGCTTGCGGTAGGCTATGCGGTCGGACTTCTCGAACAAGGCGCGGTCGAGCGCCTGATCCTGTCGCGTCCGGCGGTCGAAGCTGGGGAAAGATTGGGCTTTCTCCCCGGCGATATGCGTGACAAGGTCGATCCTTACCTGCGGCCGATCTATGACGCGCTGAATGATTTCATGGATGCGCGTATGCTCGAACGCGGCATGCAGACCGGGATGATCGAAGTCGCGCCGCTTGCTTTCATGCGCGGGCGCACCTTGACCAATTCCTGCATCCTGCTCGACGAAGCCCAGAATGCAACCTCCATGCAGATGAAAATGTTCCTGACCCGGCTCGGCGAAGGGTCGCGCATGATCGTGACGGGCGATCCGTCGCAAACCGATTTGCCGCCCGGCCAGAAACCGGGCCTGACCGAAGCGATAGGGCTTTTATCGGGGCTCGAAGGTATAGGTCATGTCGTCTTTCACGAAGGCGATGTCGTCCGGCACGATCTCGTGCGGCGCATCGTTGGCGCCTATGAAGCGGCGGCGGCGCAGCGCCGGGCCGCTTTGAGCGAGAAGTCGAACTGATGCGACCTGTCATCGAGATCGCGATTGAAAGCAAATTATGGGCGGAGTTTGCCGCCCCGGATGCGCTTGCGGCCCTTGCCGAAAAGGTCATCGCCGAGGCGGCCGCGCAAAGCGGCGTCGAACTCACTGACGGGGCCGAGGTCAGCCTGCTGTTTTGCGACGATGCTTTTATCGCGACGCTGAACCGGCAATGGCGAGGCCTCGACAAGCCAACCAATGTCCTCTCCTTCCCGGCGGGAGGCGATGTCTCGGTTGCGCCAATTCTCGGCGATATTGTCATCGCCTATGAAACCGCCGCCGCCGAGGCCGGGCAAGAAGGCAAGAGCCTCGCCGATCATGTTTCCCATCTGATCGTGCATGGCTTTTTGCATCTGATCGGCTTCGATCACGTCGAGGATGCCGACGCGGAGGAAATGGAAGCGCTTGAGCGCATGATCCTCGCCGGGCTCGGGATCGATGACCCTTACAAAGGAGGGCTGGCCGCGGTCGATGGGGGAGCGGTCGCCGGCTGATGGTGATGAGCGAACGCGAGACTTTCGGCTCGAATGAGAGCCTTCAAGAGCGGGCCGGCGCCAGCCAGAGGCCGAGCTTGTTCGATCGGCTGCGCGCGCTGTTCGGGCTTGGCGGAGCCTCTATCCGCGACGACATTCAGGATGCGCTTGCCGATACCTCGACCGATGCGGATTTCTCGCCGCAAGAGCGCGCCATGCTGAAAAACGTGCTCGGCCTGCATGAATTGCGGGTCGAGGATGTCATGGTGCCACGGGCGGACATTATCGCGGTCGGCCTCGACTGGAAACTCGCCGATGTGCTGACGGTCTTTCGCACCGCCGGGCATTCCCGTTTGCCAGTTCATGGCGAAACCTTGGACGATCCGCGCGGGATGGTTCATATTCGCGATTTCGTCGATTATCTCGCGAATTTCGCCAATCCCGAGCCTGTCGCTCCTGAAGGCACCGGGACGACGGCGGCAAAACCTTTTGCGGGTCTCCGCCGGCTCGATATTTCCGCGCCGCTCTCGCAGGCCAATATCCTGCGCCCGGTTCTCTTCGTGCCGCCCTCGATGCCGGCGCTCGATCTTCTCGTGAAAATGCAGGCGACGCGCACCCATATGGCGCTCGTCATCGACGAATATGGCGGAACCGATGGTTTGGCCTCGATCGAGGATATTGTCGAGATGATCGTCGGCGATATTGAAGACGAGCATGATCTCGATGAAAGGCCCAAGGTCGAGCGGGACGCCGATGGCAATTTTATCGTCGATGCGCGGGCCGATCTTGAGGAGGTCTCCACCGCCATTGACGCGGATCTGACGGCCATCAGCGACGCGGAGGACGTCGATACCTTAGGCGGTCTCATCACGACCTTGGCCGGGCATGTCCCGGTGCGTGGCGAAATCATCCTCGAGGGCGGGGTCGAATTCGAGGTTCTCGACGCCGATCCGCGCCGGGTGAAGCGAATCAAGATCCACTTGGCCGGCATGGCGAGGCCGGAGCCCCCCGCGCCCGGCGCGGGGCAGGTTGAAACTGGGGAAGTTGAGAATTTCGCCAAAGGCGGGTAGCTTCCGGCTGCCCTCGTCAGAGATCAGCCATGTTTCCGGTCGCCGAAAAGATCATCCTAGCTGGCGGCTGGCGCCGCTGTCTGTTCGCATTTCTCGCAGGCGCCACCGGCGCGCTCGCCATGGCGCCGGTCGATTTCTTTCCGGCCATGATTGTGCCGATGACGGTAGCGGTCTGGCTCATCGACGGTTCGACCGTGCTCTGGGACAAAAAAACCCCGCTAAGCGCGGGATTTTTTTCGATGAATTTCTCTCTCTCCGGGTTCAAAAGCGCCGCCTGGGCCGGCTGGTGGTGGGGTTTTGGTTATTTCGTGGCTGGCCTCTGGTGGCTCGGCGCTGCCTTTCTCGTCGAGGCGGATCAGTTCGCCTGGGCCTTGCCGCTTGGCGTCCTTGGCCTGCCAGCGGTGTTGGCGTTTTTTCCGGCGCTGGGCTTTGGATTGGCGCGGCTTCTGTGGTCACCGGGGGCCGGGCGGGTGTTCGCACTCGCCGCGGGACTGACGCTCAGCGAATGGTTGCGCGCGCATATGTTCACGGGCTTCCCGTGGAATGCGTTTGGCATGGCGCTCGGCGGCAATCTCGTCACCGCGCAACTCGCCTCCGTGATAGGGCTGCACGGTCTCACCGTCGTCACGATCGTTATTTTTGCGCTTCCGGCATTGTCCTATGCTCGCAGATCGTCAGCCTTGCCTTTTGCTGGAGAATGGCGGCGGAAAGCCTATGCGCCTATCGGCCTTTGCCTTGCCGCGCTTGCCGCGATTGGCGGATTTGGCGCAATTCGGCTCGCCAATAGCCAGCCGGGCGTTGTTGAAGGTGTGCGGCTGCGCATCATGCAACCCGATCTTGCGCAGGATGAAAAATTCAGCCCAGCCAACAAAGCGGCGATCCTGGCGCATTATCTGTCTTTGTCCAATCCATCGAAAACAATCGATTCCGACGATTTTTTCGGTACGACCGTGCTTGTCTGGCCCGAATCAGCCTTCCCCTTCATCCTCTCCCGCGATGCTACATCCCTCGCCGAGATTGGCGCGAGCCTGCCCTACGACACTTTCCTGCTGACCGGCGCGGCCAGGGCGGAGAAAAACGCGGCATTCTTTGATGACCATCTCGATTATTTTAATTCTATTCACGTCATCGCCAGTGGAGGAACTATACTTGATAGTTACGACAAAGTTCATCTCGTCCCTTTCGGAGAATATCTTCCCTTTGCGGCCTTGCTCGAACAAGTCGGGTTGCACCACTTCGTCCACATTCCGGGGGGCTTTACCCCCGGTTCGCAGCGCCGCCTCATCCATGTGCCGGGAATTCCCCCCATCGCGCCGCTCATATGTTATGAAGCGATTTTTCCCGATGAAGTCATTCCGGCCCGGGACGGACCGCAGGAGCCGGGTTTCTTTGTGAATGTCACCAATGATGCCTGGTTTGGGCAAACCGCTGGCCCTTATCAACATTTCGCCCAGGCGCGGCTTCGCGCGATCGAGGCCGGATTGCCCTTGGTGCGCGCGGCCAATACCGGGATTTCGGCCATAATCGACCCTTTTGGGCGCGTTATGGCGGAGCTACCGCTCGGGGCCGAAGGTCTGCTGGAAGGCAGCTTGCCCAGAAAAATACAAGCGCCAATCTTTACGCGTTCTCCATTTCTTGCGGCCTTTCTAGTATGGCTCGCTTCCTTCATTGCGGCAGTGACCTTGCGGCGCAGCGTATGCTCATGAGATATAACTTTAATTGGATACGTGCAAAAGTTGTATTATATAACTTACTTGGAAAGCCATTTGGGGAATTATAGAATTTCTACTTGTCGGAGACGGAAGGCGGCTTATAAGGATTTCGTGACAGAGGGGCTTGATTGGTGAAAAAAATACCTAACCCGATTGACCGGCATGTCGGCAGCCGGGTCCGCATGCGGCGCGTTCTCCTGGGCATGAGCCAAGAAAAATTGGGCGAAGCCTTGGGTTTGACGTTTCAGCAGGTGCAAAAATACGAAAAAGGGACCAATCGAATCGGCGCGAGCCGCCTCCAGCAAATCTCGCGCAGCCTCGATGTGCCGCCGGCTTTTTTTTTCGAAGGGGCGCCTGCGTTCGAGGCTGCGCCCGGCTCCGAGCGTCAAGTCACGGGGGTCGCGGAGGATGCGAGCCCAGCCTATATTTCCGATTTTCTGTCCACCGCCGAAGGCTTGCATCTTAACATGGCTTTCGCGCGGATCCAGGATCCGAAAATCCGCAAGCGAATCGTCGATCTCGTCGCTTCCATCGCCGGGGAGGAGGAAGCCAATGATCGCAACGGGGGCGAGGATCACGAAGAATAGACGTGTTCGCTATATCGAACGCTTTCGTTCAAATGGCTTGACCAAAAGAACGATTTGGCGGAAAGTTCGCGGCAATGGTCATGCTTTGTCGCGTGGCGGCTCACGATTCGATTGAGACCGCCCGCCTTCGGGGCATGATCTCGATCCTTCGTCCCTCGGAGATTCCCTTTGGCCCGCGAGAATTATCTTTTTACCAGCGAATCGGTCTCGGAAGGTCATCCGGACAAGGTGTGCGATCGCATCTCCGACGAGATTGTCGATCTCTTCTTCCGGGAAGGCCAAAAGGCCGGGATTGACCCTTATCAGATCCGTGTCGCCTGCGAGACCTTGGCGACGACCAATCGTGTCGTGATCGCCGGCGAGGTGCGTGGTCCCGCGATCCCCTTCAGCACGATCGAGGAGGTCGCGAGGGGCGCGATCAAGAATATCGGCTATGAGCAGGAAGGCTTCCATTGGCAGCACGCCAAGGTGGAAGTGCTGCTCCACGCGCAATCGGCCGATATTGCGCAAGGCGTCGATGCCGGGGGCAATAAGGACGAGGGCGCGGGCGATCAGGGTATCATGTTCGGCTATGCCTGCCGCGAAACGCCCGAGCTCATGCCAGCGCCGATCTATTATTCGCACAAGATCCTCGAAGTGCTCGCGGCCGCACGGAAATCTGGGCACGGCGAGGCCGTCAAGCTCGGTCCCGATGCCAAGAGCCAGGTCACGGTCAAATATGTCGGCGGCAAGCCCGTGGGCGTGACCCAGATCGTCTTGTCGACGCAGCATCTCGACGAGGCGCTCAGCTCGCAAGACGTGCGCGCCATTGTCGAGCCCTATATTCGCAAGACATTGCCGGAGGGCTGGATCGCCCCGGAAACGGTCTGGCACGTCAATCCGACCGGCAAATTCGTCATCGGCGGCCCCGACGGGGACTGCGGTCTGACCGGGCGTAAGATCATCGTCGATACTTATGGTGGTGCGGCCCCGCATGGCGGCGGCGCTTTTTCCGGCAAGGACCCGACCAAGGTCGATCGCTCGGCGGCCTATGCGGCGCGCTATCTTGCAAAGAATGTGGTTGCCGCCGGTCTTGCCGATCGCTGCACCATCCAGCTCTCCTACGCGATCGGCGTCGCCGAGCCGCTTTCGATCTATGTCGATACGCACGGCACCGGCACGGTCGCCGAGGAAAAGCTCGAAGCAACACTCGGCCAGATCGTGCGGCTTTCGCCGCGCGGCATCCGCGAACATCTGCAGCTGAACCGCCCGATCTATGCGCGCACCTCGGCCTATGGCCATTTTGGCCGCGCCCCCGATGCTGATGGCGGCTTTTCCTGGGAGCGGACGGATCTCGCCGATGCGCTCAAGGCACAGCTCGCCTGAAGGATTTTCTGACGAACTGCGTCCCTTCGGATAAAGGGCTGGGAAACCAGCCGAGTGGCGCAGTTCTGGCGGAGAGCGACCGTCCGGCGCAATAAGACCGGACAGAGCTGCCGCGACATGAACGCGATCGGATCGTCCTATATCCTGACCTGAATTTTTCAAAAAAGCATCGTGGACAACAAACGGGAAGGTCAGATCGAGCGCGCGCCGGAAGAGCTTTCGCGTGAGGCTCGCCGTATGCCGGGCCAAGCGGCGGATGGCCCCGGCATTGCCGCGCCCACTCTTTATGGGCGGCGCAGAGGCAAGAAACTGCGCTCGCACCATAGCGA
>DASQCU010000226.1:0-6019 GCA_035634575.1 Beijerinckia sp. | reverse complement strand
GATCGCACCCGCCAGCAGCACGGCTTCCCAAGGTTGGCGGCTGACGCGCCGTCCAAGTGCCCTGGTTCCTCTCGTATAGGCAACCTGCGCTTCCTGCCGGGCCTCGTTCGCCCTCTCTCTGACGCTCGAAACGGCCTCGGGTATTTGTTCACTGGCGTCCTGCAATCCCTCTTTGAACCGGCCATAGAGATCCTGAGCCTTTTCGCTCACTTGATCGGCGAAGCCCTGTCCCTGGAAATTCGCTTCGCCCATCATATTGCTGGCAGCGGTCTCGGCCCTGCCCATTGCGTCCCTGGCAGCTCGTTCGAGTTCCTGCGAATTCATTGGTGCTTTCCTTTGCGACGCACTCTCTTTGCGGCTCATGGTATGCGCGCGTGAAACGTTTCGAGGTAAATTCTGTTCCAGCTGGAGCGATTGAAGGCGGGCGCGTATAAGTTCGCTCCATGACCGAAGATGATTTGACCGCGCGGCTCCTTTATCGCGACGGCTTGATGCTCGTGATCGACAAGCCGGCGGGAATTGCCGTCCATAAGGGCCCGAAAGGGGGCGAAAACCTCGAAGCGCATTTCGGCGCGCTGCGATTTGGCTTGCCGCGCAATCCCGCGCTGGTCCATCGGCTCGATCGCGATACTTCTGGCTGTCTGGTGCTTGGGCGTCACCATAAGGCACTGGAAAAGCTTGGGCTTTTGTTCAAGCAGGGGCGGATCGGCAAGACCTATTGGGCGCTGGTCGAGGGCGGGCCAGCCGAGGAGGAAGGATTGATCGACCTGCCGCTCGGACGCCTTGATGCCGAGCGGGGCTGGTGGATGAAGGTCGATCCTTCGGGTCTGCCGTCGCAAACCCGCTGGCGTGTTCTCGGCCGCTCGACGGGCCGCGCATTTCTGGCGCTCGAGCCTTTGACTGGCCGCACGCATCAATTGCGGGTCCATTGCGCGGCGCAAGGCTGGCCGATTCTCGGCGATCCCGTCTATGGCAGCGGACGCAAAGGCGGCGAACCCCTCCACCTGCACGCGCGCGCCATCGAAATTCCGCTCTACAAGAACAAGGACCCGATCATGGTCGAAGCGCCCGTGCCGGAGGCTATGCGCGCGGGATTGGAAGGCTGCGGGTGGAGGGAGGAGATAGCCCAAAGCTAAGCGAGAACGGCGCCGCAAGGCGGAGCCAGCCTTAAATGGAACGGCTGACCCCAGCCTGAACGGGATTTGAAGTCAAGGACGGCCCGAAGGGCCGCCGCCTCCGGCGGTCGAGATCCTTGAGTTCAAATCCCCTTCAGGCTCTCATGACGCCGTGCCATTCAAGGATTTTCCTCGCTTCATGAAGCGAGGTGGTCGTCATTGCGAGGAGCGCGGCGACGAAGCAATCCATAACCAGACAGTCGGCTGGATTGCCTCGCTTTGCTCGCAATGACGGTCCGTCCTATGAGCCCTCAATTCCCCACATAAGAATGCAGCGCGGTTTCCACCGCCGTCTTTTCCTGCGGCGTCAGCTTGTTCAATTCGCCGTCGAGCCAGGCATCCTTGAGGCCGGTCGCGCGCGCGAGAAGATGCCATTTCATCGCTTCGACCTTGTTTTGCGGCAGTCCGCGTCCGGCGGCGAGGAGGCGCGCGACGCGGTTTTGTGCGATCGGGTTGTTGCGGAACGCGGCTTTCAGGAAAAGCTTGGCGGCCGCGCTTTCGTCCTTTTCGACGCCAATGCCATTGAACAGCATGATCGCATATTCGACCTCGGCTGCCACATTATCGTCGGCCGCCGCCCGGCCGATCCAAAGGGCGGCGGTGCGGTCGTCCTTTTCGACGCCCGTGCCGTTGCGATAAAGCAGCCCCAGCGCATAGGCGGCATCCGGGTCGCCTGCTTCGGCAGCCTGCTTGAAATAGCGCGCGGCGGCGGGGAAATCGGAGGCGACGCCATTATTTTCGATCGCCATGACGCCGAGATTATAAAGCGCGCCCGGATGATTTGCCGCCGCCGCCTTTTGAAACAGGGCCTTCGCGCCTTCGCGATCCTGCTGCACGCCTTCGCCCTTCAGTTCAGCAATGCCGAGCGCGAAAATCGCTTGCCGGTCGCCGCGCTCCGCCGCGAGCTTGAACCAGCGCGCAGCCTCTGCCGGATCGCGCCTGACACTCAGCCCTTGCGCATAAAGTTCGCCGATGAGGGTCATGGCCGGGCCGTCTTTGGCATTGACGTCGATGCGTTTCATCGCCTCGCGCAAGGCGGTCGCATAATGCCCGCGCTGGAATGCGCCAAAGGCAAGATCGCGCTTGGCTCCCGGTTCAATCGGCGTCAATGTTTCGGGGTCGTCCGGGATTTCATCGGGCGAGGCGAGATGGCGTGGCTGCGGCGTGCCTGATGCCGTGGGAGGGGCTTTCGCGGGGGCCGGCAAGGCACCGCTGGGCAAGAGAGCGGAACCAACCAAAACTGCAAGCGCCGCGAGGCGAGAAGCGAATAGTCTCACTGGGCCGGTTCGCGCGCTTGGATGAGCTTGGCGGCGGCCTCCGTGACGGCGGCGGCGGGCCCACGCGGATCGTTCCAGACGGCATCGCCGAGCGCGACGAAATCGGCCCCGGCGCGCACAAGATCGGCAATGCCGTCGAGATCATGCGCATAGCCGATACAAGGCACGTTGAAAATCTCGGCCCACCAGGCGACGCGTTCGACGATGCCAGCATGGGGCTCGGCGCTTTCGGGGCCGCCAAACATCAGGTAATCGACGCCGGCTTCGCCCGCCGTCATCGCTTCGTCGCGGCTCGCCAAGCCCCCGGCACCCACGATGCGGCCCGGCTGCAAGCTTTCGAGTGCAGCTGCCAGTGCCGCGCCGTCCGGTTCCATATGGACCCCATCGGCATCGGTGCGCACCGCAAGCTTTGGATCATTCATTACAAGGCAGGCGGCGCCGTGGCTTTGCGCCAAGGGCCCAAGCGCGCGGATGATCTTCTTGGCGGTGCCTTCATCGCGCGCGTTCACCCTGATGAGGACGCAAGCAATATCGGCGGCATCGAGCGCAGCCTCGAAAACGGGCGCGAATGCCGAAGGCTCGGCGACCGGCGGTGTGATCAGGTAAAGGCGCGGCGCATCGTCTGACATGGCGCGAGGGGGCTCCCGCTCGTGATTCTTTGTGTTTTACTCTTGAATTTTGGTTTGTCGCCTAAAAAGCTGCAATGGCGGCGTACCTTTTGCGAGAGTCGGTATTACCAAAAAAATTGGGGCGAAAGAGCGGCTTTTGGCCACGCAAAAAGGGGAGGCAGCGCCTCCCCTTGTGCCAAACAAATCTTGCGAGCCGCAAAAGATCAGGCGGCCGCCTTCTCCTGCTGGTCGGACCATTGACCCAAGGCGGCGAGATGGTTCATCGCGGCACGATGGGCAAAGGCGGCCTGGGCGGCGGGCACGTTTTCCGGCTTGCCAGCCCATGCCTTTTGCGGCGCGGCCTGCAAGGCGCGGCCATAGGAGAAAGTGATCGACCAGGGAAGGCTGCCGACCCGGTTGATCGCATCGAGATTGGCAGTCGCCTCTACATCCGACTGGCCTCCAGAGAGGAAGGCAATGCCCGGCACGGCGAGGGGCACGGTGTTCTTGAACAGGCGCACGGTTTCTGCGGCGACCTCTTCGGGGCTTGCCTGTTTCGGGGCTTTTTTCCCCGGCACGACCATATTGGGCTTGAGAACCGTTCCTTCCAGGAAGATCCGGGAAAGGAAAAGCTCTTCATAAACGATCTTCAGCACGCATTGGGTGACTTCATAGCAGCGCTCGATCGAATGCGCGCCGTCCATCAGCACTTCCGGCTCGATGATCGGCACGATATTGGCTTCCTGGCAAAGCGCAGCATAGCGGGCAAGCGCGTGGGCATTGGCGCGCACGGCGGCATAGGTCGGTATGCCATCGGCGATATCGATCACCGCACGCCATTTGGCGAAACGCGCGCCGAGGTCGTAATATTCCTTGAGCCGCGCGGCGAGCCCGTCGAGGCCCTCGGTAATCGTTTCGCCGGGAAAATTGGGGAGGGATTTGGCGCCGGCATCGACCTTGATGCCGGGGATCGAGCCGGCGGCTTCGATCAGCTTGACGAGCGGCGTGCCGTCCTTGGCGTTCTGGCGGATCGTTTCGTCATAGAGGATCACGCCGGAAATGTGATCCTTCATGGTTTCCGTCGCGCGGAACAACAGCTCGCGATAATCGCGGCGGTTGTCGGCGGTCGATTCGACACTGATGGCATCGAACCGCTTCTTGATTGTGCTCGTGCTTTCATCCGCCGCCAAAAGCCCACGTCCCCCGGCTGTCATGGCTTGCGCAACGCTTGCGAGTTGATCCTTGTTCATCGGCACATCCCTCGATTGAAGTAAGCCCCAAACCGCCCCATCAGGCAGCGTCCGAAGGGTTTATATACCCGGAATCCAAAGGAATTCAGGGTATACTATAAGGTAAAGTCCTGTGAGCCGCGCAATGCTTCGACGCCGGGCAGGAGCTTTCCTTCGAGCCATTCGAGAAAGGCGCCGCCGGCGGTCGAGACATAGGTGAAATCGTCATAGGCGCCAGCCAGATTGAGCGCCGCGATCGTATCGCCGCCGCCAGCAATCGTCTCCAGGGCCGAGACCTTGGTGAGCTGCGCGGCGACCTTGGCGATGGCGACCGTCCCGGTCGCGAAAGGCGGAACCTCGAAAGCGCCGACAGGCCCGTTCCAGACGAGCGTGCGCGCCGCGGCCAGGAGGCCGACGATTTTCGAGATGCTGCGCGGCCCGATGTCGAGAATCATGTCATTGTCGCCGACCGCGTCTATATCGA
This sequence comes from Beijerinckia sp., assembly GCA_035634575.1. Classification (GTDB taxonomy): domain Bacteria; phylum Pseudomonadota; class Alphaproteobacteria; order Rhizobiales; family Beijerinckiaceae; genus Beijerinckia. The sequence continues at coordinate 1,246 of DASQCU010000226.1, read as the reverse complement.
CCGCGCGGGTGCTCGCGTTTGGCTCGAGCTTGGCGGCGACGATGGCATCGACGGGCAGTACAAGCTGGCAATTCGCCGCTTCGGCATCGGCCAGGATTTTGCGCGCGACATCGGCGAGGTCCATCTCGCAGAGCGATTTGCCAATCGCCTTGCCGCTCGCGGCGAGGAACGTATTGGCCATGCCGCCGCCAATGAACAAATATTCGACGCGGCGCATGAGATTGCCGAGAAGTTCGAGCTTTGTCGAGACCTTGGCGCCTCCGACAATCGCCGCGAGGGGACGTTCGGGATGGGCCAACATGCTGGTCAGCATTTCGAGCTCGAGCTGCATGGAGCGCCCGGCATAGGCGGGCAGTTTATGCGCGATCCCCTCGGTCGAGGCATGAGCGCGATGGGAGGTGGAGAAGGCGTCGTTGACATAAAGATCGCCGAGTTCGGCGAGCGCCGCGACGAAGTCCGGGTCGTTCTTGGTTTCGCCCGAATGGAACCGCGTATTTTCCAGGAGAAGTATATCGCCGTCCTGCAAGGCGTTGACCGCGCTCTTCGCGACATCGCCGATGCAATCGGAGGCAAAGGACACCATGTGGCCGAGCTGGCGCTCCAGTTCGACGGCCACCGGTTTCAGCGAGGTCTTCGGTTCAGGCCCGTTTTTGGGGCGGCCAAGATGCGAAAGGAGGACGACCCTCCCGCCCTTGCCGGAAATTTCGCGAATATTTGGAAGAATGCGGTCGATACGCGTCGCATCGGTGATTCTCCCATTTTCCATGGGCACATTGAGATCGACGCGGACGAGAACCCTTTTGCCGGTCAAAACCGCGTCGTCGAGCGTGGGAAAAGGAGAAATCGGTCCGGATTTCGTCATAGCAGCTTCCCCATAGCAACCGCTGTATCGGCCATACGATTCGAAAAGCCCCATTCATTGTCGTACCAGGAGACGACCCGCACGAATGTTCCCTCCATGACCTTTGTCTGATCCATGTGGAAAATTGATGAATGTGAATCGTGATTGAAGTCGGCCGAGACGTTGGGGCTTTCTGTAAAGCCAAGTATGCCCTTCAACTGCTGCTCGGAGGCGCGTTTCACGGCCTCCTTGATTTCGTCGGGCGTTGTTGCGCGCTTGGCGACGAATTTGAAATCGATGACCGATACATTGGGCGTCGGAACCCGGATCGACGAACCGTCGAGCTTGCCGTTGAGTTCGGGCAGGACGAGGCCGACCGCCTTGGCGGCGCCGGTCGAGGTCGGG
>DASQCU010000225.1:0-2527 GCA_035634575.1 Beijerinckia sp. | reverse complement strand
TCGCGGGAGAGGCACTGCGCGTCTCCTATATCGGTCATGCGAGCCTTCTCGTTCAGACGCAGGGGCTGAACCTCTTGATCGATCCGGTCTTCGTCGAACGGGCGAGTCCCCTCACCTTTGCTGGACCCAAGCGAGTCAATCCGCCAGGCATTGCGCTTGAAGATCTCCCGCCGCTCGACGCGATCCTCATCACGCATAATCATTACGACCATCTCGATCTCAAGACCTTGAAGCACCTTTCTTTCAAGCACTTGGGATGCCGCGTCCTGACGCCGCTCGGCAATGACACGATCATGCGCAATTATCACAAAGGGATCGCCGCCGAGGCGCATGACTGGGGCGCGAAGCTCAAACTTTCAGCCGAAGTCGCGGTCCATTTCGAGCCTTGCTATCATTGGTCGGCGCGCGGGCTCTTCGACCGCCAAATGGCACTATGGGCCGCTTTCGTCATCGAGACGCCCGCCGGCAGCATTTATCATATCGGCGATACGGCCTATGCCAAGGGCGAGATTTTCCGCGCGATGCGGGTCAAACACGGGCCCTTCCGCCTCGCAATCTTGCCGATCGGAGCCTATGAGCCGCGCTGGTTCATGCGCGATCATCATGTCGATCCGGAAGAAGCCGTGCGCATTTTCCAGGATTGCGGTGCGAGTTTCGGATTGGCGCATCACTGGGGCACATTCCAGCTGACCGACGAAGCCATTGACGAGCCGCCGAAACGTCTCGCCATCGCGCTTGAACGCGCCCGGATCGCCCCGGACCATTTTCAGGTGAAGCGGCCGGGTGAAGTGTTCAACGTGCCAAGAGGCTGATCCATTCATACCACAGGTCATAAAGAATGACCTGTGGTGCCACTCCCGAATTTTCGGCTCAACCTTTGAAAAAAAATGGCGAAAATTCGAGAAAGGAACCAAGTGTCGCTCTTTGCGACACTTGGTATCATTCATCGGTCAAAACGATCTTTTCACCTACGAGCAGGCGGATCAGCTCGGTCTGACGATGCGTCCCCGTTTTTTCGAAAATGCTTGAGAGCTGTCCTCGTACGGTCGCCACCGAGACCCCGCGTCTCTGGGCGGCAGCGCGCCGCCCATGCCCCTTTGCGAGTTCCAGGGCGAGCTGCGCTTCGGCCTTCGTCATGTTGTAACGCTGGCGCAGGGCCTGCTCTTGCTCACGTTGCGTCGTGTCAGGGTCCTTGACGGTGACCATTGCGATGGGCCTGAGCAGCCCGAGCCAAGCGACGTCGGCCTGCTTTTCATTGATTTTCAAGGGAATCACCAGCACATCGAGGCACGCGCGATCCGCACCGCGCCAAATTTGCAACGCACCGCCCATCCCCGATGGCGTCAGAATCTTCCGTCCGCACGAGGCGATCAGCGCGGCGAGCCTGTCGCTTTCCTGCCCCGCGACGAGGCAACCGTCCCGTACGGCAAGACCATCGCGGCTGTCGATGAGCGCATGGGCGGCCTTGTTCGCGAAGATGATCCGGCCGGTGGCATCGACGAGAAAAACCGCCTGCGCGACCTTATCCTGCAGGGTCATTTCTTGGCGGAGATCATCGCTTTGCAGATGGCGGTAGATTCGGACCGACCGGGCGAGATGCGGGGCGACGGCCTCGAAGAAACGTGTTTCTTCCGCACTGAAGATTTCTCCCTGCCGCTTGTAGACGGCCATGCTCGCCAAAGCCGTTCCATCGGACAGAAGATTGGCCCCGAGCCTTGCGCCACCAAACCCATTGGGCTGCCGCCATTCCTGAAAAACCGGCAGCGCCATATATTCCTTGGAGGGGACAACGGAATCGAGGGCGAAAACCGTTCCGCTCGCGATTTTTGGCGCGCTTCGCCAAAGGGGGTCGTGCTTCGACCAATAATCGCGATAACTCCGCAAGGCTTCGGGGTCGAGGCGCGGCGCCCTCCCTACGAAAAACCCATTCGCCGGATCAACCATCCCGGCTGAGACCTGCGCCGCGCTCAGGGCCTCGGCGAGATCCTCCATCGCCTTCGGCCAAAGACATGCATCAAGCGTTGCCTCGTAGAGAAGCTCGATTAGGGCAAGAAACTTTTCATCACTCAACATCTGACAGGATATATTATTGTTTTCCTTGTTTTAAAAGCAGCGGCGCGGGCTTGAGCTAAATCGCTGTTGCGTCAGCCGATTTGCCTTCAAGGACCCTGTTCCCGCACGAGCAGGCGGATCAGTTCGGCTTGGCGATGCGTCCCCGTCTTTTCGAAAATGCTCGAGAGTTGCGACCGCACGGTCGCCAGCGAGACCCCGCGTCTTTGGGCGGCCGCAAGCCGCCCGTCCCCCTTTACGAGCTCCAGGGCGAGCCGCGCCTCGGCCTTGGTCATGTTGTAGCGCTGACGCAAAGTCTGTTCATGCTCACGCTGCGTGGTGTCAGGGTCCTTCACGGTGACCATTGCAACGGGTCTGAGCAGCCCGAGCCAGGCCACGTCGGCCTGCTTGTCATTGACTTTCAAGGGAATCACCAGCACGTCGAGGCACGCGCGATCGGCACCACGCGAAATTTGCA
>DASQCU010000224.1:0-10142 GCA_035634575.1 Beijerinckia sp. | reverse complement strand
CGCCCATGCACAGGATATATTCCGGGAGGCATTCAACAGCGCCTTCGATGAATATCACTCAGATCGCCGCCAGGAAGAAATCGCCTTTCGCGTCGCCTGGGCAGCCGTCAAGAAACAATACCACAAAGCGGGTTCGCGTTGGGTGCCGGACCGACCGGCCTGAATGATGGTCGTCGCCGAGCGCCTTGAGAGCTCCTTAGGTTGACACTGAACACTCTCTGCCTATGTCAATAGAGCCTATTTTCAAGTTGCGCCCTCGCGGCGGCATTTTGGGACGGTGCCCATGAAAAACGATCTGATCGGCCGCACAGCCCTCGTCACGGGCGCTTCGAGCGGCATGGGGAGCGATTATGCGCGGGAACTCGCCGCCCGGGGCGTTTCCCTCGTTCTGGTTGCTCGCCGGGCGGAGCCGCTCGAGCAGCTGGCACAGGAGCTTCGCGCCAAATTTTCGATCACTATCCAGGTCATGCCGGCCGATCTCGCCAATGAAACCGCCCGCCAGCAGCTTCATGACGATCTCGCCAAGTCTGGCATTGCGATCGACATCTTGATCAATAATGCCGGTATTGGCTTGTTCGGGCCCTTCGCTCAGTCCGAATGGCCGCGCGTGCGGCAATTGCTCGATGTCGACATCACCGGTTTGACGCATCTCACCCATCTGTTCCTGCCCCAAATGCGGGAGCGGCATTGGGGACGCATTCTTCTCGTCGCTTCGACCACAGCTTTTCAACCGACACCTGGCTATGCCGTTTATGCGGCCGCGAAGACGTATGTGCTGTCTTTTGGCGCAGCCCTCAATCGTGAACTACGCGCAACTGGGGTCAGCTGCACAACCATCTGTCCTGGTGTCACGGAGACGCCCTTCTTTGAAATCGCCGGTCAGAAAAAGAATCTCTATCACAAGCTCACGGGGATGAAGAGCGATGTCGTCGTGCATCACGCAATCGAGGCACTGCTTGCGGGGCGCACAACAGCGGTTGCCGGCTGGTTCAATTCCGCTCTTGCCTTAAGCACACGTTTCGCTCCGCGTGGCGTGGTGACCGTCATCGCGGAGCGTTTGATGAGCAATTGAGGCCAAAGGCCTCGTCAGGTGTGAATCACCCGGCCATAGGCGTCGAGCACGCTTTCGTGCATCATTTCGGACAGGGTGGGATGCGGGAAGACCGTATTGATCAGCTCTTCCTCGGTCGTCTCGCAATTCATGGCAACGACATAGCCCTGGATGAGCTCGGTGACTTCCGCGCCCACCATATGAGCACCGAGAAGCTTGCCGGTCTTGGCATCGAAGACCGTCTTGATGAGGCCGTCGGGTTCGCCAAGCGCAATGGCCTTGCCATTGCCCACGAAGGGAAAGCGCCCGACCTTCACCTCATAACCCGCTTCCTTTGCCTTGGCTTCGGTGAGGCCGACAGAGGCGACTTGCGGGTTGCAATAGGTGCATCCCGGGATCATGGTCTTTTCCATGGCGTGCGGATGCAGGCCCTTGATCGCTTCGACGCAGATCACGCCTTCGTGCTCGGCCTTATGCGCGAGCATGGGCGGCCCGGCAACATCGCCAATCGCGTAAATGCCGGGCACATTGGTCCGGCAATATCCGTCGATGACCATCGTGCCTCGATCGAGCTTCACGCCGAGCTTTTCGAGCCCGAGATTTTCGATATTGCCGGTGACGCCGACAGCTGAAATCAGTTTCTCGGCTTGCAGGGTCTGGGTCGTACCCTTGGCGTCTTCCAAGGTTGCAACGAGGCCGTCAGGCTTCTTCTCGACCTTGGTCACCTTGGTCGAAGTCAGGAGCTTCATGCCCTGTTTCTCGAAGCGCTTGCGGGCGAGCGCGGCAATCTCGGCATCCTCAACCGGCAGGATCTGCGGCAAAACCTCGACCACGGTGACTTCCGCGCCCATGGTCCGATAAAACGACGCGAATTCGATGCCGATCGCGCCCGACCCCATCACTATCAGTGATTTCGGGAAGGTCTCGGGCACCATGGCCTCGAAATAGGTCCAGATCAGCTTGCCATCGGGCTCCAGGCCAGGGAGTACGCGCGGCCTTGCTCCGGTCGCGACGATGATATTTTTGGCGGCATAGGTGCCTTCCCCCAAAACCCCTTTCGGCACGGGATTTTGCGGCTGCATGATTGCCTTTTTGGTGGCGGAGACCGTGACCTCGCCGACCTTTGTGATCGTGGCCTCGCCCCAGATCACATCGACCTTGTTCTTCTTGAGAAGAAATCCGACACCGCCATTGAGCTGGCCCGAGACGGCACGCGAGCGCTTCACCACGGCGCCAGGATCGAAGCCGATTTTGCCGTCGATCGTCAGCCCATATTCCTTGGGGTGCTGCAAATAATGGTAGATCTCGGCGGAGCGTAACAGCGCCTTGGTCGGGATGCAGCCCCAGTTGAGACAGATACCGCCCAAATGTTCGCGCTCGACGACAGCTGTTTTCAAGCCGAGCTGTGCGGAGCGGATCGCCGCGACATAGCCACCGGGCCCACCGCCGATGATGAGAACGTCATAAGCTTCAGGCATAAAGACCTCTTATCGGGAAAGGTTTGGGGTGGGATATTCCTTACACCAGCATTCCCATCGGGCTTTCGACCAGATCCTTGAACGCCGAGATCAGTTTCGCACCGAGCGCGCCATCGACGGCGCGATGATCCGTCGAGAGTGTCACGCTCATCAAAGTCGCCACAGATGGTTGACCATCCTTGACGATGACACGCTGCTCGCCGGCGCCAACGGCCAGAATTGTGGCATGAGGCGGGTTGATGACGGCAGAGAAGTTCTTGATTCCGAACATGCCGAGATTCGACACGGCGGCAGTACCGCCCTGATATTCCTCGGGCTTGAGTTTGCGGGCGCGGGCGCGGGCCGCATAATCCTTCATCTCGTTCGAGATCGTGGACAGAGTTTTCGTATCCGCCGCGCGGATCACCGGCGTGATGAGGCCGCCGGGGATGGAGACGGCGACGCCGACATCGGCATGTTTATGCTTCAGCATCGCGCCTGCGGTCCATGTCACATTGGCGTCCGGCACACGGATCAAGGCCATCGCAAGGGCCTTGATGATGAAGTCATTGACCGACGTCTTGAATGACGGAGTCCCATCTTTCTCCTTGGCGGCCGTCGCATTGACCTGCTCGCGCAGAGCTAGCAAGGCATCGAGCGCGCAATCGACCGTCAGATAGAAATGCGGGATCGTCTGCTTCGCTTCGACCAGACGGCGGGCGATCGTCTTGCGCATATTGTCGTGCGGTATTTCCTCGTAGGAACCCACGGGGAAGAATTTCTTGATCGTCTCGTCGGACATGCCCCCCGGCGCGGGTGAGGGTGCGGGAGCGGGCATTGGCGCGCGGGCTTCCTGAGCCGCTGCAGGAGCGGCAGCGGGCTTCGCCGTGCCCGCCGCCAGCGCCGCCTTCACATCGCGTTCCACGATCCGTCCACGCGGCCCCGAGCCTTGAATGAGCGTGAGTTCGACCCCAGACTCCTTGGCAATGCGCCGCGCCAGCGGCGAGGCGAAGAGGCGCGGCGCGGCCTCGCCCGCACCATGGCCATTGAGCGGCGAGGCGGCCGGAGCGGGCGCCGGCGCCGGTGAAGGCGCTTGCGGCGTTGCGGGGGTGGGTGTTGCCGGGGTTACCTTGGCGGCTGGCGCGGCAGTGCCTCCTGCGGCGATCGCAGCGGCGTCTTCGCCTTCCCCCGCGATCAGGGCGATCAGGTCATTGACGGGCACATCGGCCGTGCCTTCAGGAACGATGATCTTCGCCAAAGTCCCTTCATCGACGGCTTCCACTTCCATGGTCGCCTTGTCGGTCTCGATCTCGGCCAGGACGTCGCCGGATTTGATCCTGTCGCCTTCCTTTTTCAGCCAGCGGGCAAGGTTCCCCTTTTCCATCGTTGGCGAAAGCGCGGGCATGAGTATGCTGATGGGCATGATGATCCCTCACTCTTCAAGCTCGAAAAAGCAAAGTTACCGGTAGCAGACCGCTTTCACGGCCTGCACCACTTCACCGACATTCGGAAGCGCGAGCTTTTCGAGATTTGAAGCATAAGGCATTGGAACATCCTTACCGGTGACGCGCACAACCGGTGCATCGAGATAATCAAAGGCGTTTTCCATGATGCGCGCCACGATCTCGGCGCAGACGCCCGATTGCGCCCAGCCTTCCTCGACAGTCACGCAGCGCCCGGTCTTTTTCACCGATTGGACAATTGTCTCGGTGTCCATGGGCCGGATCGTCCTGAGATCGATGACTTCAACGTCAATCCCCTCCTTGGCGAGTTCCTCCGCCGCTTTCATGGAATAGGTCATGCCTATCCCGAACGAGACGATTGTTGCGTCCTTGCCCGCCCTGGCAATCCGCGCCTTGCCGATCGGCACGAGGAAATCATCGAGTTTCGGCACCTCGAAACTATGCCCGTAGAGGATTTCGTTTTCGAGGAAAATGACCGGATTGGGATCGCGGATGGCGCTCTTCAAGAGGCCCTTGGCGTCCGCGGCTGAATAGGGCATGACGACCTTCAGACCCGGGACATTCGAATACCAGGCGGCATAGTCCTGGCTGTGCTGCGCGGCAACGCGCGCAGCTGCGCCGTTCGGCCCGCGAAACACGATCGGACACCCCATCTGGCCACCAGACATGTAAAGCGTCTTGGCGGCGGAATTGATGATCTGATCGATCGCCTGCATGGCGAAGTTGAAGGTCATGAATTCGACGATCGGCCGCAACCCGGCCATGGCCGCGCCAACGCCGAGACCGGCAAAGCCATGTTCGGTGATCGGCGTATCGACAACCCTCTTGGCGCCAAATTCCTGCAACAGTCCCTGGGTGATCTTGTAGGCGCCCTGATATTCGGCGACCTCCTCGCCCATCACGAAAACGCTGTCGTCGCGGCGCATCTCCTCCGCCATGGCGTCGCGCAAGGCTTCGCGGACGGTCATCGTCACCATGACCGTGCCTTCCGGAATTTCCGGCACGGAGACGATAGGCGTGGCAGCCGGCGCGGGAGCCAGATCGGGAGCGGGCTTGGCCAAGATCTGTGGCGGCTCCGCGTGCGCCGCGCCATTGCCGGTGGGAACCGCGGGCACGGGCGTAGCGGTGGCATCTTCACCTTCGGCGGCAATCACTGCAATCGGCGTGTTGACGGCGACATTGTCGGTGCCATCCGGCACGAGGATCCGCGCCAAGGTGCCCTCGTCGACGGCTTCCACTTCCATCGTCGCCTTGTCGGTCTCAATCTCCGCGATCACATCGCCAGAACGGACCTTGTCGCCTTCTTTCTTAAGCCATTTCGCAAGCTTGCCCTGCTCCATCGTCGGAGAAAGCGCGGGCATCAGAATGTTGGTCGCCATATCATTTCCTCGAAATCTTTTTCGGCCCGCTTATTTCAAAATATCGGTCCACAATTCAGACGCATCAGGTTCGAGATCATGAGAGGCGAAATCCGCCGCTTCCGCGACAATCGCGCGGATCTCGGCATCGATCGCTTTCAGGTCATCCTCGGTCGCGATGTTATTGGCGAGTACGCGCGTGCGCACCTGCTCGATCGGATCATGTTCGTCGCGCATTTTCTGCACTTCTTCCTTCGACCGGTATTTGGCCGGATCGGACATCGAATGACCGCGATAGCGATAGGTCTGCATTTCGAGGATGATTGGACCATTGCCTTCACGGCACCATTCGACCGCATGGTCGGCGGCGGCCCTCACCGCGCGCACATCCATGCCGTCGACCTGTTCGCCGGGAATATTGAAGGATTGGCCCCGTTTTGAGAAATCGGTGAGCGCGGAGGAGCGGGTCACCGATGTCCCCATCGCATAACGATTGTTTTCGATGACATAGACAACAGGCAGCTTCCAAAGCTCGGCCATGTTGAAGCTCTCATAAACCTGGCCCTGATTGGCGGCGCCGTCACCGAAATAAGTGAAGGAAACATTGCCGTTTTCGCGGTAATGATTGGCGAAGGCGAGGCCGGTCCCGAGCGAGACCTGGGCGCCGACGATGCCATGGCCGCCGTAAAACTGTTTCTCCTTCGAGAACATATGCATGGAGCCACCCTTGCCTTTCGAAAGGCCGCCCCGACGTCCCGTCAGTTCGGCCATCACGCCTTTCGGATCCATGCCGCAGGCGAGCATATGGCCGTGATCGCGATAGCCGGTGATCGTCTGATCGCCTTCTTTCGCGGCCATCATCATGCCCGTAATGACGGCCTCCTGGCCGATATAGAGATGGCAAAATCCTCCGATCAGGCCCATGCCATACATCTGTCCGGCTTTCTCCTCGAAGCGGCGGATCAGGAGCATGTTCCGATAGGCGGATAATTCTTCTTCCGGAGTGAATTCAGCGATGTTGGAAGCTACGAATTTAGCTTTCCCGCCGGCCGGTTTGGCGCGGGGAGTAGAAGTTACGGCTGCCATGGTGAGCCTCTTGAAATCGGCACAGGGTGGAGCAACTGGGGCGCGGAAAAAATAACGCAGCTCCAAGCCGAAAGCGAGCACAATCGAAGGCTAATTTCGCATGATAAGTATTTGTATTTAAAAGATCTTATTGAATTAACTTGATTGCGGTTATGCAGCATTAATAACCGTAATTGGGTTAACTTCACTTTGGCCCTATTTGGTGACTGGCGGCAAGAAAACCACGAGGTCGTTCTTATGTCCGCGGCCGAGAAGCGAACGCGCTTCCTCATCCAGAATATCGCGGTCGATCGTCTCCCCCTGCATCAAGTCGATGCGGTGCCGCCACTGGTCATGCTCGGCCTTGAGATTGTTCAATTGTCCCCGCAACTGCGCGATCTGCAATTCATATTCGTCCTGGGTCTTGAGACCGCGCTCCCCGTTGACTGCGTGCCACACGAAATAAGAGGCGACCGCGCCGGAGACGCAGTAGAGAGCGAGGGGGTAAAGAATCGCGCGCACGCGCCTGCGGATGACCATGTCCGCAGCATCGCCGATCAAGGTTAGCAAGCGATTAATATTGAGGATCGCGAAAGGCGATCGAGGGGGTCACTTTCGACGCAAAGATGCGGGCGGTGACAGAACTCAGTCACATTTGCCAAAAACGGCAAGCAGGATCGCTCTGCTGAACCAGCGCCATCCTGCTATAGAATCCTTTTATTTAACGCGATTTTCTGCCGCCGCCATTACGAGCGGAAGGCGAATCGAGACGCCCCAGGCTCATGGATTGCCGCGCCACCGCCCTCGCAATAACGTCCCGAAGACCAATGTCTGGTCTTCGGAAAGGATGCTTAAGCCCTCAGGCCAGGGCCTTCAAAGCCCCCCTGCCCGCATAGCGGGCCTGAGAACCGAGTTCCTCCTCGATGCGGATCAATTGGTTATATTTGGCGAGCCGGTCCGAGCGGGCGAGCGAGCCGGTCTTGATCTGTCCGCAATTGGTCGCGACGGCGAGATCGGCAATCGTCGAATCCTCCGTCTCGCCGGAGCGATGCGACATTACTGCCGTATAGCCGGCACGCTGGGCCATCTCGACGGCGGCGAGCGTCTCGGTCAGCGAGCCGATCTGATTGACCTTGACCAGGATGGAATTGGCGACCCCTTTCGCGATCCCTTCCGACAGGCGGGTCACATTGGTGACGAACAAATCGTCGCCGACGAGCTGGACTTTCTTGCCGACGAGATCGGTCACGATCTTCCAACCTTCCCAATCGTCTTCGGACATGCCGTCCTCGATCGTGACGATCGGAAATTCACCGACGAGCTTGGCGAGATATTGCGCCTGTTCATCAATCGAGCGCGTTTTGCCCTCGCCTTCGTAATGATATTTGCCATCCTTGAAAAATTCGGTCGAGGCGCAGTCGAGGCCAAGCGCAATCTCTTCACCGGGCTTGAAACCCGCATCCCCGATTGCCTTGACGCAAAATTCGAGCGCCGCCTCGGCAGAGGGAAGATTGGGAGCAAAGCCGCCCTCGTCGCCGACATTGGTGTTGTGCCCGGCCTTTTTCAGTGCGCTTTTCAAAACATGGAAAACCTCGGCACCCCAGCGGACGGCTTCTTTCAGGGTGGGGGCGCCAACCGGCAGAATCATGAATTCCTGAAAATCGATGGGGTTGTCGGCATGGGCGCCGCCGTTGATGATGTTCATCAAGGGCACAGGGAGAACCCGCGCCTGCACCCCGCCGACATAACGGTAAAGCGGCAAGCCGGAAACCTCGGCAGCCGCTTTCGCAACAGCCAGCGAAACGCCGAGTATGGCATTGGCGCCGAGCTTCGCCTTGTTCGGCGTGCCATCGAGCTCGATCAGCGTCTCGTCGATGTGAACCTGGTCTTCCGCCTCAAGACCGCTCAAGGCATCGAATATATCGCGGTTGACGCTTTCAACCGCCTTCAACACGCCCTTGCCATTGAACCGGGACTTGTCGCCGTCGCGCAATTCGACCGCCTCATGCGCGCCGGTCGAAGCGCCGGACGGAACTGCGGCGCGTCCCATGGAGCCATCTTCCAACGTGACATCGACCTCGACGGTCGGATTGCCGCGGCTATCCAGGATTTCACGGGCGAGGATGTCGACGATGGCAGTCATTGAAACTCCTTTACAGATCGAGAACGAGCGAAACCGATTCTTACGACGAAGCAGCCGATTAAAAAAGGCCTAAGCACCATTCCCGAAGAATGGCCACCGGTTTTCGGAAGAAAACGGCACAAAATCAAAGAATTCCAAGGGTGATTGGATGGCCGGACCAAGGCTATCGGCTTGGCCTTTGCTAACTAGCAGATCTTAACCTTTTCCTATTATAGTGGCGACGCTTCAGACTTGGGGGCAGGTACTTGGGGGTCAGGTGTCGCTCGGGAAATCCATCGCTGCCGCATTCCTAGCATGTCTTCCCGCATTCCATGTGACAGAGGCCTGGAGCGGCGCCGATTCGATTCCCGAGCCGCCGCGACGTCCGGCTCTGCCGTCGGCCAGACCAGAGGCTGTCGAGACCCAAGCCACAGAAACCGAAGCGGTCGATCCGTCCGAGCCTTCCAGTGAGCGCAAGACCTATCGCGCCCTTCTCAAACGCGAGGCCGAGAAGAATGGCCTGCCGTTCGATATTGCCGATGCCGTTATGGCCATCGAAAGCGGCTATGATCCGAGCGTCATTGGCAGCGTCGGCGAAATAGGTCTGATGCAGGTGCGCCCGAGCACCGCCGCCATGCTCGGCTTCAAGGGCGGTGAGACCGAACTCGCGAAACCGGAAGTCAATATTCATTATGGGGTCAGCTATCTTGGCCAAGCTTGGCACTTGGCCAATGGCGATCTTTGCCGCGCCTTGATGAAATATCGTGCCGGTCATGGCGAGGAAGTCATGACGCCGCTCTCGGTTTCTTACTGCGGCCGGGCGCGGGCGCATTTGGCGGCGGTGGGTTCTCCCTATGGCGCGGGCGCCACGCCCATTTTCCCGCTCGCCAGCCTCCCTGGCCGGATGCCTATGCTTGCGGCCAGACACCGTCCGAGGATCCGGACAGCAGACGTGAGCCGAGCCTTTTGGGCGGCGCACGAGGCAAGGGTCAGGGCGATTTCCGCGCGTATCGAGGCAAAATGGCGTCGGATGGCTGCGCGTTAATAGGCGCACTTTTCCAGCCTACGCCTTTTTCGGATCTAGGGTCACCCGCCAGAGATCGGTGTTGGCGGCATCCTTCAGCGTCACTGTCATCGCCTCGGTCGCGCCGTCGATTGCAACGTGACCGAAAAACTGCAAGCCTGCGGCAGGCGACATGTTCTGGCCTTGCTCGGCGCTCGGGGCCTTCATGTATCTGATCTCAGGCCCGAAGGTGAGATCAAGCGGGTTAGGTCCGAATGTTCCGGCGTTGAGAGGGCCGGACACGAACTCCCAGAAGGGGTCAAAGTCCTGGAATTGCGCCTTGTTCGGATCATAATAATGGGCCGCCGTATAATGAACATCGGCGGTAAGCCACACAGTGTTCCCGATGTTCGCCCGTTTCATGAAAGCGAGAAGATCGGCGATCTCAAGTTCGCGCCCAAGGGGCGGTCCGTTATCGCCTTGCGCGACCGCTTCCGAACCGAAATTGCGATCAACGTCATAGACGACGACAAGACTGATCGGCATGTCGGCGGCAATGATTTTCCAGGTCTCCATTGAGGCAAGCAAGTCGCGTTTCAGCCAGGCGAGCTGGACCGGCCCCA
>DASQCU010000223.1:0-3639 GCA_035634575.1 Beijerinckia sp. | reverse complement strand
GATAACGAGATCGGCTTTCTGCCGAAACCGAACCAATCGGGCGCTTTTCTTCGCCGTTATGACTGGGCCTTCAACGAGCTCAGCATGGCGACGCCGCGTCCGTTCAAGCCGTCGAAAGCCGAGACGAACATTTTGCTTATTGGCGACAGCATTGTTCTCGGTGGAAATGTTTTTTCTCAGAAAGACCGGCTGGGCTCCGTTTTGGAACGGGAGACTGGCCAATCGATCTGGCCTTATGGCGGCCCGACCTGGGGTTTCCAGAACGAATTGACCTACCTTCGCCGGCACCCCGAGGTGGTCGCGGCAACGGATGCTTTCGTCTTTGTCCTGAATAATGGCAATTTTGCCGGACCCCGGTCCTGGCAAACCGAAATGCGGCATCCGACCTATCGCCCGATCTTTTTGTCGCTTTACTTGTTCAAACGTTACGTCCTCAAGATCGACCAGGAACCCCTGCGGCCTGAGATGGAAGTGGCGCGGCGCGATCAATTCGAGGATTTCAGGACGATTTTCAGTCCAAACTCAAAACCGATCCTCATGATCCTCTACCCGCGCAGAGAAGAGGTCGAAAACCACCAGCTCCATGAAGAGCGTCTCCTCGCGAAAAAGGACATGCTGAAAGGGCTCGACGCTGGCGTGTTGGACGTCGTGGACCTCGCCGCCGACCCGCGCTGGACATTGTCCATGTATCAGGACGATATACATCCGACGATCGAGGGCACCCGCATTCTGGCGGATGTCATCAAGACGGGTCTCTTGAGTAACCGTCTCATCGCGGCGCGGCGATAATACCACAGGTCATAAAGAATGACCTGTGGTGCCACTCTCGAATTTTCGCTAACCCTTTGAAAAAGCGAAAATTCGAGAAAGGAACCAAGGGTCGCCTTTTGCGACCCTTGGTATAAAGGCTACTACCCGCCGACCACTCCCGCCGCGATATTGATCATCAGCGCCAGAAGCGCGCTATTGAAGAAAAACGCCAGAACACAATGAGCAAGCGCCACGCGGCGCATGGATTTCGAGGAAATCCCGACATCGGCGGTCTGTGACGCAACGCCGATCACATAGGAAAAATAGAGAAAATCATAATAATCCGGGCTTTCCCTGCCGGGAAAAACCAGTCCGCCGCGCATTTCGCGCGGAACGCCGGGATCAGCTTCCAATTCATCGAAATATTCATGCGCATAATGAAGGGCGAAGGTCAGGTGAATGAAGAACCACGCGCTGACAATGGTCGCTCCGGCCAGCGCGATGTGCAGCGTCTTCAAGAGGCCCGACATATCCTTGGCTGCGACGAGCTGCGCAAATATGGCGCCGATCGAGGCCATCCCCGCAATGCTCGTGAGCACAAGGATCAGCACCTTGCCTTCATCGGTCGAACGGGCGCGCTGCCGCATCGAGGCATTCGTTGCATGCACGATCAACCAGGCTGAAAGCAGGAAATAGAGCCAGGTTCCAATGTTCCAGCTGATGAGCAGACGGGTGTTGAGACGCCATTCGTGCGGCAGGAGGAGGCCGGTCGCAAGGCTGACCGCCACGCAGATCGACAGGCGGGGATGGGCGCGCAGAATGCGCCAAACCCTCACGCCGCGCGGCCCTGTTCGCGCTCTGCCCAAGGCCATGAAGCTCCCGTCAGTTCTTGCGCGTGGCGGCAAAGCGCGCGGCCTCTTTCAGGATCACTGCCGTCTTTCCTTCCGGAAAGCTGTCGAGCGCGGCGGCGGCTTCCGCAGATAATTTGTCACGCCGCGCCCGCGCCGCGTCGAGACCAAGTGCCGCGACAAGCGTCGCTTTATTGCGGCCCGAATCCTTGCCCGCCCGCTTGCCAAGGGTCGCCTCGTCGGCTTCGACATCGAGAATATCGTCGGCGACCTGGAAAGCCGCGCCAAGGGCCTGCCCATAGGTCGAGAGCGCGGCCCGCACCTCTGGCGCGGCCTTGGCGAAGATCGCCCCGGCCATAACCGCATAATGCAGGAGCGCACCCGTCTTCATGGATTGCAGGCGGATGACGGCCTCGGCCGTATGCGGCTCGGTCGATTGCTCGGCCTCAAGATCGAGCACCTGCCCCCCCACCATGCCGCCCAAACCTGCCGCGCGCGCGAGCGCGAAAACGAGTTCGGCACGGATCGCGGGATCGGGATGGGTCGCGGGATCGGCGATCACATCGAAAGCATAGGTCAGAAGTCCGTCGCCGACGAGAATTGCGGTTGCCTCGTCAAAGGCCTTGTGCGTGGTCGGCCGGCCCCGGCGCAAATCGTCATTATCGAGCGCGGGAAGATCATCATGGACGAGCGAATAGCAATGGATCATTTCAAGCGCGGCGGCAGCGCGCAGAACGCCCTCCCCCTCGATTCCGAAGAGGCGCGCCGTCTCGACCAGAAGAAAAGGCCTGAGGCGCTTGCCGCCGCCGAGGCTCGCATAACGCATGGCTTCGAGAAAGCGAGGCGGACGGAAGGTCTCGCCTAGGAGGCTGGACGGGCCGAGAAGCTGGTCGAGCATGTGCTCGGTTGCATCGGCCACAGCCGTCAACCGCGTTTGAAATTCGCTTTCCGTCGTGCCGCCGGTCATTGCCCCTCCAGTCGTCAATGTGCCCCCTCAAATCCTTTGAAAATTCGAGGGTTCCTCGTCCTGCAAACCGCTTGGAACGATTTGCCATGCCTTGCGCCGCCTATTCCTCCGGAAGGACCAGCCCGAGGCCGCGCACGAATCTGCCCGCATAGCTTCAAACGAAACGGAATTCGCGAATCGGATACAGCCGGAAATTCAACTCGGGCTTTTTCAACCACCGTTGTAAAGTCCAGGCTCGGCTTGCCCGATCGGGCGGGATCGGTCAAGGCTACGGCATGGCATCGCGGTCCGCCCTATTCGGCAAGCTTGTCCACTGTGTCCTTGGGGTCACTCTGGCGCTTATGCTTTTGTTCGTGGGCATGACGCTTGCCTATCGTTTCATGACGCCGATCTCCACCTTGATGCTCGCGCGCATCGTGCAAGGCGAGGAGCTGGATCGCCGCTTCGTGCCCCTGCCACGGATTTCGGCCCGTCTCATCGCCGCCGTCATCGCCTCGGAAGACGCACGTTTTTGCATCCACGATGGTGTTGACTGGGATGCGCTCAGCGAGGTTATCGACACGGCAAAAGCCGCAACCCCGTCGCGCGGGGCTTCGACGATCACCATGCAGACCGCCAAGAATCTCTTTCTCTGGCCCGCCCGCTCGGTCATTCGCAAAGGGGTTGAAATCCCCTTGGCCCTGCTCATTGATCTCGCATGGCCGAAACCGCGCGTTCTCGAGGTCTATCTCAATATTGCCGAATGGGGTGAAGGGATTTTCGGGGCGGAAGCGGCGGCGCAGCATTATTTCCACAAATCCGCCGAGGCCCTGGATTCGCGGGAAGCCGCCCTGCTTGCAACCGCCCTGCCCAATCCGCGCCATCGCAATCCCGCAAGGCCGTCGCGTCGGCACCTGGCGCTTGCCGCGACCATCATGGCGCGGGCGCGCGATGCGCATCGGCTCACGGAATGCGTCGAAGACCGTGAAGGCAAAGGCAGATCACTTGAAATAGGGTCAAGAACTCCATTTTGAGATAGCCAGAGCGGAGGTTTCATTGTATGAGGCCGGTTCACCATTGCCGGGCCGGGATGGC
>DASQCU010000222.1:0-11051 GCA_035634575.1 Beijerinckia sp. | reverse complement strand
CGGGCCATCGATACGGCCTTGCCTTTGCTGGGCCCAGGCCGCTCGCTGCGTTTCGCGCTTCTGCCGGAGGGGCAGGACCCTGACGATCTCGCCCGGTCGGGCGGCGTCGAGGCGGTCCGGGCCGTTCTTTCTGCAGCGCTGCCGCTCGTCGATCTCATCTGGACGCGGGAGACGGAGCAGGGAGGCTTTGCAACCCCCGAACGCCGGGCCGGGCTTGAGCGCCGCCTTGCCGAGATCGCCCGCGACATCAAAGACGAGACCTTACGCCGCTATTATGAGGCCGAGTTCAAGGCGCGGCTTGCCGGGCTCTTTGGCACTGGGGCGGTGACAGGGCAGGCGACGCGGCGCAATGGCTTTCGAGGCGAAGGCTTGGCCGCTCGAAGCGGGACACGCGGCGGCGCGCAGCGGGGCCGTCCGGCAACCGGCAATTTCAGGGAAAAGCCGCCTGTCAGCGCGAGCCTTGCCAGCTCCGCCCTGTTTCGCCCGAGCAGGACGAGCATTCCCGCGCGGGAAAGCCTGATCCTGCTTTTGTTGCTGGCCCATCCGTCCCTTCTCGACCGCTATGTGGAAGATATTGCCGAGCTTGAGTTTGCCGCCGAAGAGGCAAATATTCTGCGCGGGAGACTCCTGGTCCTGGCGGGGAGCGCGCTGGCAGATGCCGCCGATTTGCGGGCGCATGTCGAGCGCGAGGGCCTCGGCGCGATCCTGCGCAAGCTTGACTCTATAACGGCACACGCCTCGCATTGGTATTTGCAGCCGGATGCAGCCGATTCCGACGCCGAAGAGGTGTTGAAGCAGGCCATGCTCTTGCATCGGCGGGCGCGGGCGTTACATAGGGAGTTGCAATTGGCTGAATTGGCTCTAGGTATGGAAGCCAGCGAGGTCAACCTGGGCCGCCTCAAGGACATTCAGGAGCAACTCTCGGCGCTCGGTGGAACCGAGGCCGCGGTGGAAGGTTTCGGCGCCCTCTCCGGGCGCGAGAACAGAACGTTATAAGAATTGCATCCGCCTTGTGGTCATCCTTTGGCTGTAAAGGTTCAAGGATAGGGTCGCCAGTCTGATCTCGAGAAGTTTGGTCAATGAGACTTTAACATCTTTCGGGAATGCTAGGTATTTTCGGGATCGGGTTCGCCGCCCGAAAATGCGACGAGGCCTTGAGAACAAGACCATTTTATCCAATTCTACTGAATGGATAAGCGCTCTGGAGGTTCGGTCAACGGCATTTCGCGCGCGCGGGCGCGTCATCGTGCCTGGTTCCAAGGCAACGCGAGTGCCGCCGGTTTAAACAAATGGGCGGTCGAATTCTAGGCAAATCGCTTATAAATTAGGCGATTTGTAAACAAGTGCCTCTGAATTCCTTTAGGCGTTCGGGGTGTCCGAAGGAATTCAGGTTCGTTTCCGGTAAATCGCTGACGCGATGGCGATTTACCGGAGTTGCTCCGCCTACCCCGAAGGAACGGCGGTATATCACGGCGTTTTCGCTTTTGATGGGCGAACTCGCGGGCAAGTTTGCAAGTTATTTTGGTTCGCAATCCGTTCAGGTTCGGAGGCCTTTATGGCGAAAAAGGACAGTGAGAAGACCGACGCGGAAGGTGGCGCGGTGGAGACCGTCGACAGCCCTTTGCTCGATCTGTCCGACGCCGCCGTCAAGCGGATGATCAAGATCGCCAAGAAGCGCGGCTTTGTCACCTATAGCGAATTGAACGCGGTCCTTCCTTCCGAGGAAGTCAATTCCGAGCAGATCGAAGACATTCTGGCCATGCTCAATGAGATGGGCATTAATGTCATCGAAAGCGAGGAACCCGAAGGCGAGGAGGCCGAGGAATCCGGCGAGGAGGAAGAATCCGAAGGCGGCGGCGGCGACCTTGTCGAGGTTTCCCAGTCCAAGGCCGTCGCTGTTCGCTCCTCCGAGCCCGCCGACCGCACCGACGACCCTGTGCGCATGTATTTGCGCGAGATGGGCTCCGTCGAGCTTCTGTCGCGCGAGGGTGAAATTGCGATCGCCAAGCGCATCGAGGCGGGGCGGGAGGCGATGATTGCCGGGCTTTGCGAGAGCCCCCTGACGTTCCAGGCGATCATCATCTGGCGTGACGAATTGAACGACAGCAAGGTTTTGCTGCGCGACATCATCGATCTCGAGGCGACCTATGCTGGTCCCGATGGCCGGAACACGCCGAAGATCGACATGACGGACCCGAGCGCTGTTGAAGCTCTCGCGGCGCGCGAAGCCGCCGCGCCTGCGACCGCGCCGCTCAATCCGCCGGCGCGCCTGCGTCCTGCCGGCGACGAGGGTGATCTCGAAATGCCTCTTGCCGAGGACATTTTCGACGAGGAAGACGACATGGAAAATTCCGTGTCGCTTTCGGCCATGGAGGCGGAACTCAAGCCCAAGGTGCTCGACACTTTCGACCGGATCGCCGACGCCTATAAGAAGCTGCGCCGCCTTCAGGATCAGAATGTCGAGAATAAGCTCAAAAACGAGACGCTGAGCCCGGCTCAGGAGCGCAAATACAAGACGCTGAAAAAAGAGATCGTCACCGATGTCAAATCGCTGTCGCTCAACCAGAACCGCATCGACGCGCTGGTCGAGCAGCTCTATGACATCAACAAGCGGCTGATCTCGCTTGAAACGCGGCTTTTGCGCCTTGCCGAAGGCTATGGCGTCAGCCGCGAGGATTTTCTGAAGAATTATCAGAATTCCGAGCTCGATCCGAAATGGCTGCTGCGTGTCTCCAAGCTCGGCTCGCGCGGCTGGCGGGATTTTGTCGCCCAGGCCAAGGACACGATCAAGGATCTTTTGGGCGAAATTCATGGGCTTGCGACCGAAACGGGTCTCGAAATCCAGGAATTCCGCAAGATCGTCCATATGGTGCAAAAGGGCGAGCGCGAGGCGCGCCAAGCCAAGAAGGAAATGGTCGAGGCCAATCTGCGTCTCGTGATTTCGATTGCCAAGAAATATACCAATCGCGGGCTGCAATTCCTCGATCTGATTCAGGAAGGCAATATCGGGCTGATGAAGGCGGTCGATAAGTTCGAATATAGGCGCGGCTATAAATTCTCGACTTACGCGACCTGGTGGATCCGGCAGGCGATTACCCGCTCGATTGCCGATCAGGCGCGCACGATCCGCATTCCGGTTCATATGATCGAGACGATCAACAAGATCGTGCGGACCTCGCGGCAGATGCTGCACGAAATCGGCCGCGAGCCGACGCCCGAGGAACTGGCCGAAAAGCTTGCCATGCCGCTTGAAAAAGTGCGCAAGGTGCTGAAGATCGCTAAGGAGCCGATTTCGCTCGAAACGCCGATCGGCGACGAGGAGGATTCGCATCTCGGCGATTTCATCGAGGACAAGAATGCGATCCTGCCGATCGACGCGGCAATCCAGTCGAACTTGCGCGAGACGACGACCCGCGTCCTTGCCTCGCTCACGCCGCGCGAGGAAAGGGTGCTGCGTATGCGGTTCGGGATCGGCATGAATACCGATCACACCCTCGAAGAAGTCGGCCAACAATTTTCGGTGACGCGCGAACGTATTCGCCAGATCGAGGCCAAGGCCTTACGCAAGCTGAAACATCCCTCGCGCTCGCGCAAATTGCGCAGTTTCTTGGATAATTAGAGCATTTTCAGGCGAAGTGGATGCCGGTTCGCCCTCCGAAAATGCGATAACACAAAGAAGTAGAGCGCCTTTCCGTTCAATCAGAATGGAAGCGCTCCAATACCAAGGATCGCCAAAGGCAACCTTTGGTTCCTTTCCCGAATTTTCGGAGCCGAGAATTCGATAGTGGCGCCACAGGTCATTCCTTATGACCTGTGGTAGAGGTCCAAGTTCCGCTGTTTTTTCGTGTTTTGCTATGCTCTCGGGAGGCGTCAGCTTGGGCATTTTATGCTCAAGTTCGCGCCTGCTCGCAAGAAATGCGATTCAATACAATGCCTGGATCAGTGGCTACTCGTAGGAGGAAATATGAGTATCAAGCGGAACTTGGGCAGAAGTATAAACAAGTTTCTTCACAGCTTAGGCTTTCAACTCACCAAGATTGATCAGGATTTTGATGCGCGGTTGACTTCGCCGAAACATCTTGACCGCATGTTTCGAACAATTGGCGAAACAGCGTCAAATTATCTTTCCAGCCAGACTGTCTTCAAAATCAACAATCACTTCGATGTAGAAAAAGAAGTCAGGCGCTTTTACGAAGCTTATCTTGACACGCCCTTCCGTGCTGCTGTGGGTGGCGGCCGTTTTGGCAATCTGCTTTGGCTTGATCTGATCGCGAAATCGATCCAGCCGGACGTGATCGTAGATAGTGGAACTCATATGGGCGGCAGCGCCTGGGCCTTGTCGCAGGGCGCCCCCGATGCGCGCATTTTCAGTTTCGATATTGATCTCACACGGCTCGCGCTCAAAGCCGAGAATGTTCAATATGTCGAACAGGATTGGGCGAGTTTCGATTTCGATAAGATTCCGAGGCAGACAAGCATCTGCTTGTTCGATGAAATGCTCGACCACGGCAAACGCTTGAGCGAAGCCGCGGCGCGGAAGTTTCAACTTGCGATCTTCAGCGATGATTTCGCGGTTTTCGATTTCAGAATGCTGCACGGCGGCCGGGCTTTGCCGAAGATCTCCTATCTCCTCGACAAATCCCTGGAGGATGGCGAGGTCATCGAATGGGTTGCCCAAGGGACGAAATATAGCTGGAAGGTCGATCGCGCTCGACTCGATCAGCTGGCGACGCTCATTGGCGCGATCGACAGGCTTCCGAATCTGGTTGCTCCCTTGGGGATCGAGCAGCTTCCCTATCGAATCATCGCGATCAACAATTTTGCGCCGCAATCCGTTGACCAGGCTGCCGCCGCGTTTGCTCAATAGACGCGGAATAACATAAGGCGCTTCGCAACATTTCGCGCTGGATCCCGGATTCCCTACAGGGCTCCGGGAAAGGGAAAGGATAGGCGGCGGTTGATTGACTTCATTTGCCGCTTGCCTCTATAAGGCCGAAGATTTTCGGCGTGGCTTGATGCTTATCCGCAATTGCTCGATTTGCGATATGTCCGTGACGCCAGCCGGGGAGTATTCAGCGGGAACAAGCGGTGGCAAAGGCGAGCCTTCGAGGCCCGGGTCATGCGCGTTACCTGAAATTCGTTCGAGACGGGAGCTAAGACGTGAAGCGTACCTATCAACCGAGCAAAATCGTGCGCAAGCGCCGCCACGGCTTTCGGGCTCGCATGGCCACGGTCGGCGGCCGCAAGGTTATCGCCGCTCGCCGCGCACGGGGCCGGAAACGTCTCTCCGCGTGAACCGTGGTGCTGTTTCGCCCGCAGGCCGGATAGCGGCTTGCAGGTTTTTTTGAAAACATCTTTGGCCAGCGTGATAGTGTGAATTGCGCCGAAGCATTTTTGCGCGAAGGAGCGCTTCCACCTCTTGCCGCGCCAATTGCCCGGCAGAAACTTCGAGTCTGGAACCCTTGTCCATCTCGCTTGAAAATGCTTCGAGAGGAGCGCCTCCCCGCTTGAAACGGCGGGGGGAGTTTCTGCATGCGGCCAAGGGCAAACGTTTCCACGCCCGTGCCTTCAGCCTGCAAGCCGCCCGGCGCCTTGACGAGGCTGCGACCAAGGGAAGCAGCGAGGCGGATACGGCGTGCGAACATGCGCGGCCCCGATTCGGCTTCACCGTCACGAAAAAGACGGGCCATGCGGTCCGGCGCAACAGGATCCGCCGTCGCTTGAAAGAAGCGCTTCGGCTCATGGCCGATCTACCGGCACGCGAGGGGCATGATTATGTGATCATCGCCAGGGCCGAGGCGCTTGGCGCTCCATTTTCGAGCCTCCAGACTGAACTCATGCGCGCGTTGGGCAAGATTCACGAGCCGAGGAGCCATGAGTCAAAGCCTCGCCGGCGGATAGCGAATGCCGGCGGGGATGTTCACGCTTCGCAAAAACTGAGCGAGATCCTCAAGGACTAGACCCGACCCATGAAGCAGGACAGTTGGAACCTTTATCTGGCGATTGGCCTGTCGATTCTGGTCATCATCGGCTGGAATTTCTTTTACAACGCGCCGCAGCAGGAAAAGGCCCGTCAGGCCCAATTGCAAAGCCATATGGCGCAAAAGGCCGAGTTGAACCAGGCGCTGCCGGGTTCGCCAAATCTGGGGGCTGGAGGCGCCGTCGCGCCGTCGCAGGGAGGCCTGCCGGAAGTTCCGGAAACGCGCGCCGAGGCGCTCGCCGCAGGCCCGAGGATCAAGCTCGATACACCAAGCCTTTTTGGCTCGATCAATCTGCATGGCGCCCGGATCGACGATGTTTCGCTCAAGGCCTATCGTGAAACGACCGATGCCAATAGTCCCAATATCACGCTTCTCTCGCCCTCAGGCTCGCCAGCGCCTTATTATGCCGAGGCCGGATTCGTGGCGCAGCCGGGGAGCAATATAAAACTCCCCACGGCCGATACGCTGTGGACAGCAGATCGTGACACGCTGACCCCAGCGACCCCGGTGACGCTCAGCTATGACAATGATCAGGGCCTTATATTCCACCGCAAGATCGCGGTTGACGATCGCTATATGTTCACGGTGACGGATGCCGTCGAGAACAAGTCCGCCGATCCTGTGACGCTTTATCCCTATGCGCTGATTTCCCGCCACGGGACGCCGCCGACCTCAGGCTATGCGGTTTTG
Source organism: Beijerinckia sp. (assembly GCA_035634575.1). Taxonomy (GTDB): domain Bacteria; phylum Pseudomonadota; class Alphaproteobacteria; order Rhizobiales; family Beijerinckiaceae; genus Beijerinckia. The sequence goes on along the minus strand of DASQCU010000222.1, from coordinate 4,380 downwards.
CACGAAGGCATGGTCGGCGTGATCGGCGATTCGGGCGTGCAGGAAATCACCTATGCCAAGATTGAAAAGGAAGACCACGAGACAAAGAGCTTCAAGGGGACCGGCGGCTGGCTCGGCTTTACCGACAAATATTGGGCGGCGACGGTCATTCCCGATCAGGATAAACAATTCGACGGCAGCTTTTCGGCGCGTGGCACGGTCAACAAGATCTTCCAGGCCGATTCGCTCGGGGAAGCCAAAGTCATTCCCGCCGGCAGCTCGGCGGAAGTGACGACGCGCGTTTTCGCGGGCGCCAAGGAAACGTCGATCCTCGACCATTATCAGAACGATCTGGGGATCAAGAAATTCGATCTTTTGATCGATTGGGGATGGTTCTATTTCATCACCAAGCCGATGTTCTGGCTTCTCGACCAGATCTACAGAATCGTCGGCAATTTCGGCATTGCGATTCTCTGCATCACGGTGCTCATCAAGGCCCTCTTCTACCCCCTCGCCAATCGCAGCTATCTGTCGATGGCGAAGATGAAGGCTGTGCAGCCGCAGATGACCGCGATCCGCGACCGCTACGCCGACGACAAGGTCAAGCAGCAACAGGAATTGATGGAGCTCTATAAGCGCGAGAAGATCAATCCGGTCGCCGGCTGCCTGCCGATGCTCATCCAGATCCCGGTCTTCTTCGCGCTCTATAAAGTGCTCTTCGTCACGATCGAAATGCGTCAGGCGCCCTTCTTCGGCTGGATCAAGGACCTCTCGGCCCCAGACCCGACCAGTGTCTTCAATCTGTTCGGGCTCCTGCCTTTCGATCCGACCCATCTGCCCGTGTTCGGGCATTTCCTGGCGATCGGGATCTTGCCGCTGATCATGGGCCTGTCGATGTTCATTCAGATGAAGATGAACCCGGAGCCCCCGGATCCGGTGCAAAGGCAGATGTTCACCTGGATGCCGGTGATCTTCACCTTCATGATGGGCACCTTTCCCTCCGGCCTTGTCATCTATTGGACCTGGAGCAATACGCTTTCGGTTCTCCAGCAGACGCTGATCATGAAGCGCGCCGGGGTCAAGGTGGAGCTTTGGGACAATCTCACGAATATGTTCCGCAAGAAGGCCACGACGTGAACGACGCTGCGCTTGCTGCGGCGGCGGGCGAGGCGGATTATGATGAAATCGGCCGCAAGCTCTTTGCGGCCGAATGTAATTTCTTTTGGGCCGCTGCCAGCGTCAGCCAATTGCCGCCGATTGGCGCGCCGGAAATTGCCTTCGCGGGCCGCTCCAATGTCGGCAAAAGCTCGCTTTTGAACGCGCTCACCAATCGTAAGACATTAGCGCGCACCTCGCACACGCCGGGACGCACGCGGGAGCTCAATTTTTTCGCGCTTGGGCCGAGCGTCGAGACAGCGCGGCTTCGCCTCGTCGATATGCCGGGCTATGGCTATGCCGCGGCCTCCAAGGAAAAGATCAGCGCCTGGACGAAGCTCTGCCAGGATTTTTTGCGCGGGCGGACGAGCCTCTTGCGTGTTTTTGTTCTGATAGACGGCCGTCACGGCTTGAAGCCGATCGATATGGAAACGCTCGACATGCTCGACAAGGCCGCCATGTCCTACCAGATCTTGCTGACGAAGCGCGATGAAGTGAAGGTGGCCGAGCGGGAGAAGCGCGTGGCGGATACGCTCGCGGGGCTCGCCAAGCGCCCTGCCGCCTTTCCCGAAGTGATTTTCACCTCCTCGCAGGAGGGCGCGGGCATCCCCGAGCTTCGCGCCGGGATAGCGCAGCTGCTCGCCGACCATGGGGCGTGATGAGAGCAGCTCTGTGCCGCTCGGCCGGCTTGGCATTATTATTTTCTCTGCGTTGAGCTTGTCACAATCAGTTGCTACATAAGGCTCCCCTTGCAGCACATAGAGCCCTGATGAACGACGCAACCACGGCAAGCCAGCAAGAAAAAGCGGAAGAAGCAAAAGCGCAGGAGCAGGCGGCGATCCTGATGCAGGCCCTGCCGCATATGCTGCGCTATGACGATGCCATTGTTGTCGTCAAATATGGCGGCCATGCCATGGGCGACGATAAAGTGGCGCGCGATTTCGCCCGCGACATGGTTCTGCTCGAACAATCCGGCGTCAATCCGGTCGTTGTGCATGGCGGGGGTCCACAGATCGGCGCCATGCTCGCCAAGCTTGGCATCAAGTCGCAATTCGCCAATGGCCTCAGGATCACCGATAGCGCCACGATGGAAATCGTCGAAATGGTGCTGGCCGGTTCGATCAACAAGCAGATCGTCGGCTTCATCAATGCGGAAGGGGGGCGCGCGATCGGACTTTGCGGCAAGGATGGCAATATGGTCATGGCCAGCAAAGTCGCTCCGCAAAATGACGAGCTCGATCTTGGCTTCGTCGGCGAACCGGCCAAGGTCGATACGACCGTGCTCGATCAAGTGCTGGGGCGCGAGCTCATTCCGGTGCTGGCGCCCATTGCCCAGGGCCATGATGGCGAGACCTATAATATCAACGCCGACACTTTTGCCGGCGCCATAGCCGGGGCGCTGAAGGCAAAACGCCTCTTATTCTTGACCGATGTCCCCGGCGTGCTCGATCGGAACAAGCATCTGATCAAGGAATTGCGGATCGACGAGATCCGTGCGCTCATTGCGGATGGAACGATTAGCGGCGGCATGATCCCCAAGGTCGAGACCTGCATCTATGCCTTGGAACAGGGCGTCGAAGGTGTTGTCATCCTCGATGGCAAGACGCCGCACGCTGTCCTTGTCGAGCTGCTGACCGATCATGGCGCGGGCACTCTTATTACAAGGTAAAAGACACGAAAAAACTCTCGGACCATATGAGTGAGACAGCCGGTTCTGCCGCCCTGGACCGGAAAGCCTCCACGCATATCACGAGTTTCGATCATATAGAGACTTGGGTCTTCGACCTCGACAATACGCTTTATCCCTCCGATAGCGATCTCTGGCCCAAGATCGATGCGCGCATTACTTTGTTCATGGCGCATTTGTTCGGCCTCGATGGCATGTCCTCCCGCGCCCTGCAGAAATATTATTACCACCGCTATGGGACGACCTTGCGCGGGCTCATGGATGAAGATGCGATCAGCGCCGAGGAATTCCTGGCCTTCATCCATGATATTGATCGCTCGTCGTTAAAGCCCAATCACTCATTGGCGATGGCAATCGCCGCTCTGCCCGGCCGCAAGCTGATCCTGACCAATGGTTCGCGCGACCATGCCTTGCGCACGGCTGCCGCGCTCGGCCTCGATGAAATGTTTGAGGATGTTTTCGACATAGTCGCGTCCGATTTCGTGCCGAAGCCGCAGCCCTCCGCCTATCAGCGGTTCTTCGATAAGCACGCGGTCGATCCAAAAGCCGCAGTCATGTTCGAGGATTTGGCGAAAAACCTGATCGTGCCGCACGAGCGGGGTATGGGGACGGTGCTCGTCGTGCCGAAGCCAGGCCAAATGGATCATCGCGACGCGCTGGAAATCACGCGCGATCCGCCGCCGCCGCATATCGACTTTGTGACGAGCGATCTGGAGGGGTTTTTGACCGGTCTCTCGCGGCAAAAATAAGCCACTTCCCCGGCCACAGCGAAGCGGAGAGCCGGGGCCCCAGGGGCAAGGGCTTCAGCTTAAGGCGCTTCGCAACTATTGCGCGGGATCCCGGATTCCCTTCCGCTCCAGGCCTTCGGCCCTGCGCTCCACGGCTCCGGGAAAGTTCAAAGCCCCATTGACTTCAAGCGCGGCTGCGACGAAACCTCCCCGCGACGCCATTTTTGAAAAGGTTTTCCCCATGTCGCACGCCGACCTCGAAAAGATCATCGACGCCGCTTTCGAGGATCGCTCCAATATTGGCTCCTCCACACAGGGCGAGGTGCGTGACGCCGTGAACGAGGCCTTGAACCTCCTCGATTCCGGCAAGCTGCGGGTTGCTGAAAAAATCGAGGGCGCGACCGGACCACAATCCTGGAAAGTCAATCAATGGCTGAAAAAGGCCGTGCTTCTTTCGTTTCGTTTGAATGATATGGCGCCAATCGCGGGTGGCCCCGGCGGCGCCACATGGTGGGACAAGGTGCCCTCCAAATTCGAGGGCTGGGGTGCCGCCGAACATGCGGCGGCGGGCTTTCGCTCGGTGCCCAATTGCGTGGTGCGGCGCTCGGCCTATATTGCGCCGGGCGTTGTTCTCATGCCCTCCTTCGTCAATCTCGGCGCCTATGTCGATTCGGGCACAATGGTCGATACCTGGGCGACCGTCGGCTCCTGCGCCCAGATCGGCAAGAATGTGCATCTCTCGGGCGGTGTCGGCATTGGCGGCGTGCTTGAGCCTTTGCAGGCCAATCCGACCATTATCGAGGATGATTGCTTCATCGGCGCGCGTTCGGA
>DASQCU010000221.1:0-6048 GCA_035634575.1 Beijerinckia sp. | reverse complement strand
GCGATGGAAGGCCCGACCCCGGTCTCGGCATTGATTCACGCGGCGACGATGGTCACAGCCGGCGTTTTCATGGTCGCACGGCTCTCGCCCCTTTTTGAACAGGCGCCGGTCGCGCTTTCCTTCGTCACGATCATCGGCGCGACAACGGCGTTTTTCGCCGCCACCATCGGCCTCGTGCAAAACGACATCAAACGGGTCATCGCCTATTCGACCTGTTCACAGCTCGGCTATATGTTCGTCGGCCTTGGCGTCGGCGGCTATTCGCTCGGCATTTTCCATCTTTTCACTCATGCCTTCTTCAAGGCGCTGCTCTTCCTGGGCGCAGGGTCGGTGATCATCGCCATGCACCATGAGCAGGACATGCGCAACATGGGTGGGCTGCGCAAAAATATACCCTTCACCTTCTGGATGATGACGATCGGAACCTTGGCCTTGACGGGCTTCCCCTTGACGGCAGGTTATTATTCGAAGGATGCGATTATCGAGGCCGCCTTTGCCTCGCATCGGACGGGTGCCTTCTATGGCTTCCTCCTGACCACTTTCGCCGCTGGCCTCACGTCCTTCTATTCCTGGCGTCTCGTGTTCATGACCTTTTTTGGCGAGCCGCGCTGGGGTGGGGTAGAACATGCCGCCAAGGCGCATCAGGTCGCGCATGCTCATGCAGCCGTGGCCCATGATCCGCCTACCCATCAGGCCGCTCACGATGCGCATGGTCACGATACCCATGATTCGGGCCATGATTTGGTGCCGCATGAATCGCCGGTCGTCATGCTTTTGCCATTGCTGGTCCTTGGTATAGGCGCGCTTTTCGCGGGCATGATTTTCAGGGGTGATTTCATAGGAGAAGAGCAGGCCGAATTCTGGAAAGGCGCGCTTTTCTTCGGCCCGGGCAATCACATTCTCCAGGCGATGGAAGAGGTCCCGGCTTGGGCGAGCCTCATGCCGACCCTCATGATGGTCGGCGGTTTTCTTGTTGCCCTTTACGCCTATATTCTCGTGCCCGCCGCGCCCGCGCGCTGGGCGGCAGCAAATCCGCTTCTCTACAAGTTCCTGCTCAACAAATGGTATTTTGATGAGCTCTACGATTTTCTTTTTGTGCGGCCCGCCTTTTGGATCGGCCGCCTGTTCTGGAAAGGTGGCGACGGAGCGATCATTGACCGGCTTGGGCCGGATGGGGTCGCCGCACGGGTTATTGATGTAACCAACAGGGTCGTGAAGCTCCAGAGCGGCTATATCTACCATTACGCTTTTGCCATGCTCGTTGGCGTAGCGGCCATCGTCACCTGGTATGTTGTCGGGGGAGTGCGCTGATGTTTGGTTTTGGCATTCTTTCGGCGCTGATCTTCCTTCCGCTCGTCGGTGTGGCCTTCATACTCGCGCTGCGGGGAAATGACGAGGCGACCTGGAACAATGCGCGCTGGGCCGCGCTGATCACCACCCTCGTCGATTTCTTTCTTTCTCTTTACGCCTATGCCCAGTTCAATCCTGCCTCGTCGGCTTTCCAGCTGGTTGAGGAGAAAAGCTGGTTCGGGCTCGGCCTCGTCTATAAGCTTGGCGTCGATGGCATGTCCCTGCCATTCGTTCTGCTCACCACCTTTCTGCTCCCTTTCTGCATTCTTGCGTCCTGGAAATCGATCCAGTTCCGCGTTAAGGAATATATGATCGCCTTCCTGGTGCTCGAGACATTGATGATCGGGGTTTTCTGCGCGCTCGATCTCGTGCTCTTCTATCTGTTTTTCGAAGGCGGCCTCATTCCGATGTTCCTGATCATCGGCATATGGGGAGGCCAAAGGCGCGTCTACGCCAGTTTCAAGTTCTTTCTCTATACGCTGGTTGGTTCGCTGCTCCTTCTGCTTGGCGCCATGGCCATGTATGGGGTGGCCGGCACGACGGATATTACTGTCCTCTTGAAGACGGCCTTCCCGCTATCCATGCAGAAATGGCTGTGGCTTGCGTTTTTCGCCTCCTTCGCCGTCAAGATGCCGATGTGGCCAGTTCATACCTGGTTGCCTGATGCGCATGTCGAGGCGCCGACGGCAGGTTCGGTCATCCTGGCCGGTATTCTCCTGAAAATGGGCGGTTATGGGTTCATCCGCTTTTCGCTGCCCATGTTCCCCGATGCGTCGGCCTATTTCGCGCCGTTGGTCTATGCGCTGTCGATCATCGCGATCATCTACACCTCGCTCGTCGCGCTGGTGCAGGAGGACATGAAAAAGCTCATCGCCTATTCTTCGGTGGCGCATATGGGCTTCGTCACCATGGGTCTTTTCACGATGACCGAACAAGGTGTGCAGGGGGCCATCTTCCAGATGGTCTCGCATGGCCTTGTTTCTGGCGCCCTCTTTCTTTGCGTCGGCGTCGTCTATGACCGCATGCATACGCGTGAGATCGCGGCCTATGGCGGCTTGGTTCAGCGCATGCCGCTCTATGCCGTGGCCTTCATGGTCTTTACCATGGCCAATGTCGGCCTTCCTGGAACCTCCGGCTTCATCGGTGAATTCCTGACTATGCTCGGTGCCTTCCGGGCGAATAGCTGGGTCGCGTTTTTCGCGACCACCGGCATCATCCTCTCGGCAGCCTATGCGCTTTATCTCTATCGCAGGATCATCTTCGGCGTTCTCGAAAAAGCGTCGCTGGCGAATATCCTCGATCTCTCCGGCCGGGAAGTCGCAATTCTCGCTCCCCTTGTCGTACTGACCATCTATTATGGTGTGTATCCAGGGTCCATTCTCAACGGCTGTGCAGCTTCCGTCAGCGCGCTCATCAAGGGCTATGATGCAGCTTTGACAGCGGCCGCCCATGCTTCCGCCACCGTCTTAGCTTTGCACTAAGCATTATTTCCGAAAAGTGGCCGTATCGGCTTCGCAAGGATAAATGCTCTAAAGGGCTCGATCGATGACTTCGCTTTCCTTCGCCCTCGCGCACACACTGCCGGAAGCCATTCTGGCAGGGGGCATCCTCCTTCTGATTCTTCTTGGCGCCATTCGCGGCAAGGAGTCGGATGGACCGATGACGGAGCTTGCCGTCGCCTTCACGGGCGCCGCGATCCTTGCCATTCTGCTTGGCACGAAGACCACGGCGGTGATCTTCGATGGCGCTTTCATCGACGACGCTTTCGGGCGTTTCATGAAAGTGCTGGCGCTTGTGGGGTCGCTCGTCACCCTGATTATGAGTCAGGATTTTCTGGTCCGCGAAAAATTCGACAAGTTCGAGTTCCCGATCCTCATCCTCCTGTCCACCCTTGGCATGTTGATGCTGATTTCGGCGAAGGGCCTGATCGCGCTCTACCTCGGGCTGGAACTGATGTCGCTCGCGCTTTATGTCATTGCCGCATTTCATCGCGACGATGTCAGGGCTTCGGAAGCCGGACTTAAATATTTCGTTCTCGGCGCGTTGTCCTCCGGCATGTTGCTCTACGGCGCTTCACTCCTCTACGGGTTCGCGGGCACGGTATCCTTTACGGGCATTGCCGAGGCGGTGACCGGCAAAGCCTCGCTCGGCGTCATTTTCGGCCTTGTCTTCCTGCTGGCGGGGCTCGCCTTCAAAATGTCGACTGTGCCGTTCCATATGTGGACGCCCGATGTCTATGAAGGGGCGCCGACGCCCGTGACCGCCTTCTTTGCCACCGCGCCGAAAATGGCCGCTGTCGCCATTACGGTGCGCGTGATCATCACGGCCTTTCCCGGCATACTCCTGCAATGGCAGCAGATCATTGTCTTCATCTCGATCCTGTCCATGGCGCTTGGCTCCTTCGCAGCGATCGGCCAGACGAATATCAAGCGCCTGATGGCTTATTCCGCCATTGGCCATATGGGTTTTGCCCTGGTCGGGCTCGCCGCCGGAACAGAGGCCGGTGTCCAGGGCGTTCTCGCCTATATGGCGATTTATCTCGTCATGACGCTTGGCACCTTCGCTGCGATTCTGTCCATGCGGGTCGGTGGGACGAGCGTCGAGAAAATAGTCGATCTCGCCGGGCTTGCCCGGACCAATGGCGTCATGGCGTTTTTTCTGGCGATGATGATGTTTTCCTTGGCAGGCATCCCACCGCTCGCAGGGTTTTTCGCCAAATGGTATGTCTTCAACGCCGCAATCCAGGCGCATCTCTATCCGCTCGCGGTCATTGGCGTGCTGACAAGTACGGTCGCGGCCTATTATTATATTCGTATCGTCAAGATCATGTATTTCGACGAGCCCGCCGCGGCTTTCGATACGCCCGTGCCTGCCTTGCGGGTCGTGCTTGCAGTCACCGGACTTCTCGTGCTGTTCCTGTTTGTTTATCCGGGTCTGTTCATCGATGCCACGACGGTCGCGGCTAAGTCCCTGTTTTGAGTCGTGATCTCGAAGGCTGCGCAGGCCTTTGAAAAAGGCAAAATTCGCGACCAGAACCAAGGGAAAAAGCTGGCCCAAGGTTCCGCTGGGCGAAGCCAGAGGAACAGCCAGCGCAGGGCTTTTGCGGTCCGTGGAATGCCGCCTTCCGAGGGAACAGGCGGTGCCACTCAAGCCAAATTGCCCTCGGAGAAGAGCTTTGCTGAAAAGGAACCCTGAATTCTTAAGGATTCAGGGTATATAAAACATGAGATAGGTGTACCTTGAGTCGCAGTGGCTCTTTGGACTTAATCTCCGGCACATCGCCAGAGCGAGAGTTATGTGTCTTAACGTGTCGCCGGTTGTCTCGAACGGCGGCCTATAACTAGGTGGTTGTACCCTGTTCCAACTTGGCGAAGCGGCCGTAAGCAATGGCTTTCGTTTGGCGCATTATGACCGGCTCGTTTCGACGAATGACGAGGCCTTGGCCCGCGCCAAAGCAGGCGATCCAGGTTGCCTCTGGATCGTCGCCGATGAACAGACGGGTGGGCGGGGACGCCAGGGCCGTGTCTGGTCGTCACCATTAGGCAATCTCTACGCAAGTCTTCTCCTGATTGATCCCGCACCTGTCGAGAAGGCGCCGGAACTTGGTTTTGTCGCAGGCGTGGCGCTCGCTCGCACGTTGCGCGAGAATCTCGGCCAGGATCCGCGGCTTGCGATCAAATGGCCGAACGACATTCTCCATGCTGGTGCCAAGCTCAGTGGAATGCTGCTCGAAGGTGCCCATCTGCCGGGGGGGCAGTTCGCCTGCGTGATTGGTATTGGCGTGAACTGCTGTTCGCATCCCGAAAATACCCTCTATCCGGCGACCGATCTGGCCGCGATTGGCAGTTTGCTGACGACGCCTGAGGCTATATTTCAGGGCCTCTCCGTGGAAATGACCCATTGGCTGGGTATTTTCGCGCAAGGCACAGGGTTTGCTACTATTCGCGCTGAATGGCTGAAGCTGGCCGGCGGGGTCGGATCCGAAATTCGTGTCATGCGTCCCTCGGGACCGGTCGAAGGCCGTTTCAGGACGATCGATTCGACCGGACGTCTTCTTCTCGAAAGTCCAGATGGCGAGGTTATGATCGATGCGGGAGACGTGTTCCTGCTTCCAGCGGCAAACGCGCCATCGACAGCGCTCAGAACATGAACTTAGGATGAACCTCCTCCTGACAAAGGCTATTGCAGATGAATGAGGGAAATGACGAGCTCGTCTTCGTGCCGCTCGGAGGCCTTGGCGAGATCGGCATGAACCTCGCCCTTTACGGTTTTGGCAGCAAGGCCAAGCGTAAATGGCTGATGGTCGATTGCGGTGTCGCCTTCGCCGGGCCGGATGAGGTCGGTATTGATCTGATTGTTCCGGATACGAGTTTCATCGATAAGATGCGCCACGATCTCATCGGTCTGGTCATTACGCATGCGCATGAGGATCATATTGGTGCCGTGGCGGATTTATGGCCGCGGTTTGGCTGCCCCCTTTATGCGACGCGTTTCGCCGCGGGCCTGTTCGAGGCGAGGCAGATGGCCGAGCCTGGCGCCCCCAATGTGCCGATCAATGTGGTCGGGCAGGGGGACATCCTGACGCTCGGCCCCTTTTCGATCGAATTCGTGGCCATGGCGCATTCCATACCGGAAAGCTGCGCGCTTGCCATCCGCACGCCGGCAGGGACGATCCTTCATTCAGGAGATTGGAAGATC
>DASQCU010000220.1:0-4729 GCA_035634575.1 Beijerinckia sp. | reverse complement strand
TATCTCGACACCAAGGATGGCCGCATAACGATTGCTCTTCGGCCTGATCTCGCGCCGAAGCACGTAGCCCAGATCAAGACGCTGGCAAAGCGCGGCTTCTATGATGGCATCGTTTTCCATCGGGTCATCGAGGGCTTCATGGCGCAGACCGGCGATCCGACAGGAACTGGGATGGGCAAATCCGATCTGCCCAATATTCCGGCCGAATTTTCGGCCGAGCCCTTCAAGCGCGGCACAGTTGGAATGGCGCGTTCGCAGGATCCCGATTCCGCCAATTCGCAATTCTTCATTTGTTTCGGCGACGCCGCATTCCTCAACAACAAATATACTGTGATTGGTCAGGTGGTCTCGGGAATGGATATTGTCGACAAGATCAAGAAGGGCTCGAAAGCCGACAATGGCACGGTGACGAATCCGGACAAAATCGTGAAAATGCAGATCGCCGCCGACGCCAAATGAATTCTACCAAGAGTCGCAAATGGCGACTCTTGGTTCATTTCTCGAATTTCCGCCTTTTCAAAGAATTGGCGGAAATTCGAGAGTGGCACCAACGGTCATGACCGTTGGTATTCACAACGAGATGGACGTATAGCGAAGTAAAAGTGCGACAAGTTCCGCCTGGCGGCGGGTATCCGTTTTGGCGAATATCGATTTGATCTGGGAGCGGATCGTACCAATGCTCACCGCGCGCATTTGTGCGATCTCGTCGAGGTCATGGCCCCTGGCCAGCGCCACGGAAATTGCCGCCTCGGCGCTGGTAAATCCGAAGGCCTGGTGCAGGATAATTTCATGGAGGGTTGTCTGCTGGCTCGGATTGCCGATCAGCAGCAGAGCTTTGGCTTGGGCGAACAAATCCTGTGCAGTTCTGACCAACGGCACCCCATGGACAAGGAGGGGCGGCGCATTCGTGCGCGCGATGCTGGTAACGCCGATTGCGGCCGCCTCGTGCGAAGGCCCTGGCGCGATCAGCGAGCCAATGAGTTTTTGAAGCGCAATATCGGAGTCCTTTTGAGGGGCGCTCAAAACTCCGGCGCGAAGGGTCAAGCCATTGCCTAGCAGAGCTTCGGCCTTGTCGTTCAGCTGAATAACCCGGCCCTTCCAGTCGAGCAGAAATGCGCCGCAATGGAACATCGCCGAGGCCTCCAACATGCCATCGGCGCGGGCAGCGGCGAGACGCCATGCCATTTCGCCGGCACGTTGAAGATGCGGGAGGAGACGGCCCAAGGTCTCAAGCTCGGAGACCGAAAAAGGCTCTTTGTCGATAAACCGCTCAACTGTGAACTTGACGGCGGATGGCCCCGATCCCGCGAAGTGCATCCCGGCGAAAGAGCGGGCTTTGAAGCGATTATTATATTCCGCGAAATAAGGGAGGTTATCGAGTTCCCAAGGCGTGAACATCATCCATTCGGTCACGATGGCCGGAGGATTGGGAGAGGCTCTGAGTTTCAGACCTCTTGTCAGGCGAGGGTTTCGGTCGAGCCATCCTTCCCGCAGACCGATGGCGATCGGCTCGTCCAGGGACGACGAACAGACAGGGGCGATAGCCGCTTCCCGTCCGCCTATCAAAATACATCCGTCCGCGCCCAGGGCGTTGGACAATTGCTCAAGAAGGCCGCGCCAGAGTTCCGGACGGATTGCGGCTTCATAAACGTTATCTACCAGGGCCGCGATCTGGCCTGCCTCGAATTTTCGCATTCTCTTCCCCCGATCGAGAATGGACCTGATTTAGAACTGGCCGGATTTCCGGGTTCCGTTGGACATAAGAAGCTCAATATAAGCTTTTGATGTCTTTGACTAAATTTGCAAATTCCAACAGCGTTCATTGGCATTCCAATCAAACAAGAAAGTCGCTAAGTATTTGTTCCGTAGATGAAATTTCTTACAATTGTCAATTATAAGAAGTTTTATCTACGATATTTTCTCAAAGGTTTGATATTTTTAATAAACTTTAGTGACGAGATATGTCCCTATTCTATTTCGCGCAAGGATTTTTCAGCCGAACCTCGAGCGTTTCTCCCAAATGGGAGATGCGGCAATATTGTGGCTAATGCAAAAAGTCAATGCTTGGTGGGTGTTGCGGTGCAAGAGATTTTGTCACCTCGGTCCTGCCGGAGCGTCGAAGTGGGATGGATCGACTTAGCTTAAAGCGTATGCTGGCAATTATTTCGCAAAAAATTTTTATATCACCTTGTAGTTATTAAGGTTCTTGCGCGTTAGCCAGCAGGCGCGCAAGAACGTTTAATACCAAAATAGCGACATTTGTTCCCTTTGGGTGGCCCTGATTCCCTCGGAACGGCGATATAAAAACGCCGCCGCTTTTTGAGCAAAAAGCCAAGTTTTGCACCCGGTCACGAATTTTCAGCTCGTGCGGAGGGCGGGCTGCGCAAGCCACGGGCTGCGCGCTGCGCGGTTTACCTCAGGCCGTCCATCGGCTATTGCAGGCAGCAGCACTTCCAATCAGTCAGGAGTTCCGCATGTCGGAAGCCGGGAACACACTCACCTTGGAGACCACGCAGGGACCTGTGGTCATTGAAATGCGGCCCGATCTCGCGCCGAACCATGTCGCCCATATCAAGAAGCTCGTCGAAGAAAAATTCTATGACGGCATTGTCTTCCATCGTGTCATCGATGGTTTTATGGCGCAGACCGGTTGCCCGCATGGGACCGGCACCGGCGGATCGCGCTATCAGAACCTCAAGGCCGAGTTCAACGCCGAGCCGCATGTGCGCGGCACCGTTTCCATGGCCCGCGCGGCTGACCCGGATTCGGCCAATTCGCAATTTTTCATCTGCTTCGCCGATGCGCGTTTCCTTGACAGGAACTATACGGTTTGGGGCAAGGTGAGTTCGGGCATGGAAAATGTCGATAAGATCAAGCGCGGCGAGCCGGTGCGCGATCCCGACAAGATCGTGACCGCGACCTTGAGCTGAGAATTCCAGGGCACCAAGGCTGCTCATTGCACGCTTGGTTCCCAGGTGCTCGCCTTCGATGCCCGGCTCAAGCAGGATTGCTTAAGTTTGCCCATGCAATCCTGCTGGCAGGTAAGGTCTATCGACTTTACCATCGGCAACCCGCGCAAGAACCGGTAAGCTTGCAATGACGTGATCATGCGCGTCGATCTTTTCGATTTCGATCTGCCTCAAGAGCGCATAGCCCTTCGCCCCGCCGAGCCGCGCGATGCGGCGCGGCTTCTTGTCGTGCGCCCGCAAAACTCATCGCCGCTGGAAGATTGCTGCGTCCGCGATCTGCCCGGCTTCTTCAATCCGGGCGATGTCCTTGTCGTGAACGATACGCGGGTGATCCCTGCGCGCCTGCAAGGTTTTCGCACACGTGGGGAGGCGAGTGCCAGGATCGAGGCAACCTTGCACAAGCGCGAGGGCGATGCCCTCTGGCGAGCTTTTGTGAAGCCCGCCAAGAAATTGCGGAAGGGCGAGATCATTTGTTTCGTTGCGCCTGATCCTGGCGCTGACCACGACACGAATCTCGAAGCGCAAGTTGTCGAGAAGGGTGAGGAAGGCGAAGTCCTGCTTGCCTTTGCCTGTTATGGCAAGGAACTCGACGCAGCGCTGGAGAAGACGGGGCGAATGCCCTTGCCACCTTATATCGCAGGCAAACGCGCGCCCGATCAAAAGGACGCGGAGGATTATCAGACACTTTTCGCGCGAAAGCGCGGCGCGGTCGCAGCCCCGACAGCGAGCCTGCATTTCACTCCCGAACTTGTCGCGGCCATCAAGGCGCGCGGCGTCGCGATCCATGAGGTGACTTTGCATGTCGGTGCCGGCACATTTCTGCCCGTCAAGGCCGAGGATACAGCAGACCACAAAATGCACGCCGAATGGGGCGAGGTGAGTGCTGCGACGGCGCAGGCTCTGAACCGCGCCCATGCGGCCGGCGGCCGGATCATTGCCGCAGGGACGACAAGCTTGCGGATTCTCGAATCGGCTGCCACACCCGATGGGACCATCACTGCATTTTCTGGCGAGACATCAATCTTCATCACGCCGGGCTATGAGTTTCGTGCAATCGACATGCTGTTGACCAATTTCCATCTCCCGCGTTCGACCTTGTTCATGCTTGTTTCAGCCTTTTCCGGATTAGCGACCATGCAGGCAGCCTATCGGCATGCGATTGCTGAGAATTATCGCTTCTACAGTTATGGCGATGCCTGTCTGCTCTTTCGCGCTTCAAAGGAGCGGGCGTGAACGAATCCTTTTGTTTCGAAGTGACGCATCGGAGCGGGCAAGCACGCTCCGGCGTCATCACCATGCCACGCGGTATAATCCGCACGCCCGCCTTCATGCCGGTTGGCACAGCGGCGACCGTCAAGGCGATGTATCCTGATGCCGTGAAGGCGCTCGGCGCCGACATCGTGTTATCGAACACATATCATCTGATGTTGCGCCCTGGTGCGGAACGCATTGCCGAACTTGGCGGTCTGCACAAGTTCATGAATTGGCCGTACCCGATTCTCACCGATTCCGGCGGCTTTCAGGTGATGTCGCTCGCCAAGCTTCGTAAGCTTGATGAGAATGGCGTCACCTTCCAATCGCATATCGATGGAGCGCGTTATGTGCTCACGCCCGAGCGCTCGATGGAGATTCAGGCGCTGCTCGGCTCAGACATTGAAATGCAATTCGATGAATGCGTCAGGCTGCCTTGCAGCGAGGCCGAAGCGGAACGCGCGATGCGCTTGTCGCTGCGCTGGGCCGAGAGGTCGAAGACGGCCTTT
>DASQCU010000219.1:0-3636 GCA_035634575.1 Beijerinckia sp. | reverse complement strand
CGCATCGACTGCGCTCAAATTGCCGTCGAGCCGGCCGACGAAAATCTTGCCATCGGCATAAGTGACGCCACGGCTGTTTACGTCGCAGCACGCAAATTGAAGGACATCATCGGGGATATCGGGCTCGTATTTCCACTTGATCTTGCCGCTCTTGGCTTCGAGCGCATAGACATATTTGGGACCCCAGGACGAAGACACATAGAGCGTGTCGCCGATGACAAGCGGCGTCGATTCATTCGAACGCAGCGAGCCGAGAGAAAACGCATAAGCGAGCTTCAATTGGCTGGCATTCTGCGTATTGATCTGCTTGAGGGGGCTGAAGCGCGTATTTTCGTAATTATTGCCATATTGGGCCCAGCCGCCTGGTGCTGCGGCCGGCAGGGCCTTCGCTTCACTGGCTTGAGCTTCTCCTGCGTGGACTTCCTTTGGGCGGGCTATCCCCGCAAGTCCCGCCGCCAACGCAAGTCCCACCACGGCGCTGCCAAGCAGCCTATTGCGCAATGACTTCAAAGTTGCCTCCCCTTGCAAACCATGTTCTTAAGATCGGGCAGGTTTTGCCCGATCGAGCCTCATTGAGCAGACAATAATGAGAGCGGGCGGTCCGGCGATATACGCTAGAGGTCGTAAAACAATTGCGCCCGCCACTTTTTCCTCTCTGCCGCATCGCCTTTCGGCAAAGGAGTATCCACTTCACCTCGAAATGGATTATGATCGCGGCAAAGTGAGCGCGAACGCCATGCCCAAAATATTGATCGCCGACGACCATCCGCTATTCCGGAAAGCGTTGCGGCAAGTGCTGGAGCACCTTCTGCCGCAATCGGAACTCGCCTGTTTCGAGGCGGCCAATCGGAGCCAGGTTTTCGACCAGCTGGAGCGGGAGGAATGGGATCTTATTCTTCTCGACCTCTGTATGCCCGGCATGAACGGCCTGCCCGAACTCATCGCGCTGCGCGCGGCCGCGCCCGCCACGCCTGTTGTCATCGTTTCATCGCTCGAAGATACTGCCATCATCAGGCAGGCGATCAATTGCGGCGTGGCGGGCTATGTGCCGAAATCATCGCCGCCAGAGGTTTTGTCTGCCGCGATGAAGACGGTTCTGGAAGGCGGCGTCTATATCCCTTGCGAAATGGCGAGCGGCGGCGCGCCATTGCCCGGCGGCAAAACCGCCAAGGACTTCGACCCACTGACGCCGCGACAGCTCGCGGTTTTGAGCCTCCTGGCCGCTGGCAAATCGAACAAGCAGATTGCACGGGAATTGTCGATCAGCGATCTAACCGTGAAAGTTCACATGACGACCATTTTCCGCAAGCTCGGGGTCGCGACGCGTACGCAGGCCATCGTTGCGTTTCAACACGAGAAGCAAAATTTCCCGGATCATTCCGGTTGATATCCATCAGCCGCGCGTGAGCAGATAGGACAGCATGGCGCGCAATTTCATGGGGGGCGTGGGTTTGAGAAGAAAGCCCAGGCCCTGTTCTTTCAGGCTTTGTTTCAACTCCGGCGAATGATCGCTCGAAATAATGAGGGCCGGTAAGTTCTGCCCGAATTCGCCGCGCAATGAGGCGATAGCCTGCGTCCCAAACACGCCATCGTCGAGATGATAATCGGCTATGATGATCTCCGGCGCTTGCCCGGCCTGCCGGATGAGGCGCGCTGCTGCCTCTGACGAGCGCACCGCGATTGTTGCGCAATTCCAGGATTGCAGGAGCGCACGCATCGCTTCGAGCACGTGCTCATCATCGTCGATCACCACCACACAACGGCCAGCAAGCGCGATTGGAACGATGTCCGCGGTTTCCCCAGCGATACCGCTTGCGGCTTTGCCCAAGGGTTGGAGCAGGCTGAACATCGAACCGTGCCCAGGCGTCGAGGCAACCTCGATCGTCGTGTCGAGCAGATAGGCAATGCGCTGGACGATTGCCAATCCCAGGCCCAAACCTTTCTCCTGCCCTGTCGGACCTTCGCCAAGTTGCTGGAACTCCTCGAAAATCCGGCTCAAGCTGTGACCTGGAATGCCGATGCCCGTATCCCAGACTTCAAACCGCAAATGCCCGTTTTGCCTGCGGCATCCGATGAGGATGCGGCCCCGTTCGGTATAGCGCAACGCATTGCTGACGAGATTGCGCAAGACCCGCTCCAGCAAAACGCGATCGCTTCTGACGGTAGCACTACTCGGTACAACCACGAGCTCCAATCCCGCCGCCTCCGCCTGCGGCCCATATTCCCGGCGCAACTTGTCGAAGACGGGACCAACATCGAAATCGGTCATTTCGACGGGCCAAACACCAGCATCGAGCCGCGAAATGTCGAGAAGCGCGCGCAACAGGTCGTTGACTGTGTCAAGCGCGGCCTCGACGCCATCGACGAGCTCATGCGTATGCGGCGTCGCGACCTCTTCGGCGAGCATGCCAAGAAACAAACGCGCGACATTCAAGGGCTGATTGAGATCATGGCTTGCGGCGGCCAGAAAGCGCGTCTTGCTCAAATTCGCGCGCTCTGCTTCAGCCTTTGCAGCTTGGAGCGCATTCTCGGCGGCGCGGCGCACCGAAATCTGGTGCATTAATTGCCGCGTCAGTTCGGTCAATTCGGCGGTCCGCTCCGCCACTTTGTTTTCAAGGGTGATCGCCGCCTGAAACAATGTGAAGGCATTCCCGCCTTGCGCATTCATGTCGTTTTCGACGCGATCCATGAGCACGCGGTTGATCTTGCGGAGTTTGGCGATTTCCGCATGAAGCTCTGCAACATCGGCGGGCAAGCTCTCACCCGGTGCTGCCGCGATCTTCGTCATCTCGAAATGCCTGCGGCCGATCGCTTTTATTGGCGGCTCGCTTGCATCATTCAGTGTCATGGGGTGCTCCGATGACGACGGCTGTGAAAGTCTGGTTCAGGTGCATCGAGGCAAATTGCTCGCCATAGGTCGAGAAACCAATCACATTATTGGCCGCCAATATCTCGCTCGCCGAATGCTTATCCTGCTTTTTCTCAAGGGCCAGACTGCGCAGGATGCAATCGAACCCGATCACCAATTGCGGCGGCCCGAGGGTTTCGTTCACGCGATCAAAGAAATCGGCTAGATTGGCGAGAATGTCCTCGCGCTGGGCGAGCCGCAAGACAACGCCTTCGTCGATGGCACAAAAGAAAGTCAGACTGTCATCGGCATTCACTCTTTGGATCGAACGCACATGACAATCTCCGCCGATTTTCACCATGACCGGATGTTCAGCGAAAATGGTTGGCGTCAAGGCAGATTCCGGAAGGCCGAGAACCCGCGCATATTCGCGTGCGGCGGGCTCGGCATTTATTTCGCTGACAGTCCGCTTCCATGGATCGGCGCGGGTCACGACCATCCGGACATTCGAGTCGCCGAAATGCTGGCATTTCAGAACACGGAAGGGCGCGCGGATCTTGATGACCGTCAACAAGGCCGCGTCGGGATAGAAAGTCCCATCAAAAAAGACGAAAGCACCCGTCAAGCGAAGATTGTCGCCCGCAGAACCGCCGAGCAAGGGAATCATGTCCATCAGCGGATGGATCGAGGCCAGCACAACCTCCTCATTGGCAGCCATGCCATCGATCAGGAGAAGCGCGAAAGTATCCTTGCGATCGATCGCCTGGCCCTTCTCGCTCAGCGCCTCG
>DASQCU010000218.1:0-1953 GCA_035634575.1 Beijerinckia sp. | reverse complement strand
CCAGTCCAGCATCTCCCGCCTTTATGAGATCCATGAGCGGATCGCCCGCGCGGCGCGCGATGCCGGACGCTCGCCCGAGGACGTAACTCTCGTCTGCGTTTCAAAAACCTTTGGGGCCGACGAGATCAGGCCTGTGCTCGCCGCCGGACAGCGGGTTTTTGGCGAGAACCGGGTGCAGGAGGCGATGGAAAAATGGCCTGCCCTCAAGGCGAAATATAAAGACCTCGAACTTCACCTGATCGGGCCCTTGCAATCGAACAAGGCGGCGGAGGCGGTTTCCTTCTTCGACGTGATCGAAACCGTGGATCGCGAGAAAATCGCGAAAACTCTTGCGGGCGAAATCCAGAAGACCGGCCGCCATCCACGTCTCTATATTCAGGTGAATACCGGCGCCGAACCGCAGAAGGCGGGTGTCCTGCCGCAGGCCGCCGACGCCTTCATCACCACCTGCAGCAAGGAATACGGACTCGAAATTTCCGGCCTCATGTGCATTCCGCCGGTCGAAGATCAGGCTTCGCCGCATTTTGCGCTTCTGAACCAGATTGCCGCCCGCAATGGCCTCAAGGTGCTTTCCATGGGCATGAGCGCCGATTTCGAACTCGCAATTCAATTGGGCGCGACCCATGTGCGGGTCGGCAGCGCGATATTTGGCGCGAGGTGAGGCTCTGCGTTTTTTAAGACTTATTCGCAACAGATCGAGCCGGGTTCGCCTTTCCGCCGTGCCTCCTGAACCGGGGGACACGGCACATCGCCATAAGAGCAGAACACGCAGCAGTCGCCGGTCTTTGGTTTCAGAAGAGAACCACAGCCCTTACATTCATAGAAGAATTGGCAGGAATCGACAGGCATGACTTCCATCGCGCGGTGGCCGCAAGCAGGACAGGTCAGGGTCGAGGTGGTTTGCAATGGACACTCCCCTTCGGATTGCAGGCTGGTAACGCTACGAGTGTGCCGAGAATCCGAGAGATAAAAGATAGGAAACGACCCTTGGACGCAAACCGGCAAGCCCACTGGGACCATGTCTATTCGGCCAAGGCTGAGAACGAGATGAGCTGGTTTCAGGAAAATCCAGCCATTTCCCTCGATCTCATTCGCGCGGCAGGCGTCAAACCCGGTGCCTCGATCATTGATATTGGCGGGGGCGCGGCGCGGCTGGTCGATGCCCTTCTGGACGCGGGCTTTGCCGATCTCACTGTTCTCGACCTTTCCGAAAGCGCCCTTGCAATCGCCAAGGCCCGGCTCGGGCCGCGCTCGGCCAAGGTCGCATGGATCATTGCCGATGCAACGACGTGGGAGCCGGCGCGCACCTATGACCTGTGGCACGACCGCGCGGCCTTCCATTTTCTGACCGATGCCGCCGATCGCGCGGCCTATGCGGAGCGGGTGGCGAAGGCTGTCCGGCCCGGAGGTCATGTCATTATAGGCACCTTCGCGCCGGATGGGCCAGAGCGCTGCAGCGGTCTCCCCGTATTCCGGCATGATGCGGCGTCAATCGGCGCCGTCCTCGGCGAGAGCTTCGAGCTTCTCGAATCCCGCCGCCAAGAGCATGTGACACCCGCGGGCCACATACAACGTTTCCAATTCAGTTGCTTTCGCCGCAAGCCGTGAAGCATAGGTTTTAAACAGCGCTCACCTGATCACCAGCACCGCTCCCCTTGCAAGACGCGGCAGCAGACGGCGCAAATCCGCCGGTTGCAGGGCGATGCAGCCTTCGGTCGGCGCGAAATCCGGTTTGGCGCAATGCAGAAAAATCGCGCTTCCCCGGCCTTTGACACGCGGCGCAATATTGTAATCGAGCACGATGATCATGTCGTAGAGGCAATCCTCGCGCCACAAAGTCTCGTGCCGATACCGGCTCGGCAAGATGATCAACCGATTGTAAAGCCCGCTCGCCGTGTCGTCGCACCAGCCGAGAGCTCGGCTGACCGGGCGCATTTTCAGGCCGGAAAGCGG
>DASQCU010000217.1:0-4058 GCA_035634575.1 Beijerinckia sp. | reverse complement strand
ATGGTACGCTGATCAAGTCGGATCTGCTTATCGAGTCGCTGTTCAGGCGTATCGGCAGGGATCCTCTGTCGATCTTCGGTTTGCTCAAGGCCTTGCGTGGTGGCAAGGCCCATTTCAAGGATGTCCTGGCGCAGGCCGTTGTGATCGATCCGGCGAGCCTGCCTTATGATGAAGCGGTGCTCGCTCACCTCCGCGCGGCGGTGGCGCAGGGCCGGCCAGTCTATCTCGCCTCGGCCAGCAATGCGCGTTTCGTTGGAGCGATCGCCGATCACCTAGGTTTTTTTGCTGGCTGGTTCGGTTCGGACGAGGCCGTCAATTCCGGGGGGCTTAACAAGGCTCGTCTGCTCGTCGAAAGATTTGGTAAGGGCGGTTTCGATTACATCGGTAATGACCATGCCGATCTGCATGTCTGGGCTGTTGCGGCAAAGGGATTCGCCGTGCGCGCGCCAAAGCGGATTCATGCCCAGCTTGCCACGAGCGGCGTCGAAATCATTGAGGACCAGGCGCCCACTCTCAAGACCTGGGCCAAGCTCATCCGCGTCCACCAATATGCCAAGAATGCGCTTGTTTTCCTTCCTTTGCTCACCGCTCACAAATTCGATCCCGCATCATTCGTCCTGTGCGCGCTTGCTTTTCTGTCCTTCTCGCTGTGCGCGTCGAGCGTCTATGTCTTTAACGACCTTGTTGATTTAGCTGCCGATCGGGGCCATCCGACCAAACGCAAGCGCCCGCTTGCCTCTGGCGCTATCCCTGTCATGCAGGGCGTCTTCGCCATTCCCATCCTGCTTTTGGCCTCCCTTGCGCTCGCGGCCTGCGTATCGCTGCCATTTCTCGGCGTCTTGGTCTTGTACTTCGCGCTCACCAATGCCTATACCTTATCGCTCAAGACCAAAATGCTGATCGATGTCGTGGCGCTCGCTGCGTTATATACATTGCGGGTGATAGGCGGCGCTGCTGCAATTGATGTCGTGGTCTCGGAATGGCTGCTCGCCTTCTCGATGTTCTTCTTCGCGTCGCTCGCCTTAATCAAGCGCTATATTGAACTCGCGACTAGGCTCGACGCCGCCTTGCCCGATCCATCCAATCGTAACTACCGGCTCTCCGACTTGGATATAGTGGGCTCGCTCGCGGGGGCGGCAGGCTTCAACGCGGTGACCGTCTTTGCGCTCTATGTGTCTTCGGATACTGTGCATGCGCTCTATCGTCACCCGTATTGGCTCTGGTTGATTTGCCCCATCCTCATGTATTGGATTTCGCGTATGCTGATGATGGCGCATCGACGGATGGTACATGACGATCCGATCGTTTTCGCCTTGAAGGATCGTGTCAGTTTCGCCTCGGCTTTGGCGATCGGGTTGATCATGCTCGCTGCAGCGCTATAGAATTCGCCCATGAGCCCGAACCCTCCAAGGCTTTCAGACCGCGATCGCTCGACCGCTCTCCTTCTCCGCTATGTGCTTTTTGCGATCATAGCGGGCGCGATGAATCTCGGCTCTCAGGCAGTCGTCATCCGCCTTGCCCCGGTCGAACCCTTGGAGCTTTCGATCCTGGCGGGCACCGGCGTAGGCTTCGTCGTCAAATATATCCTCGACAAGCGATGGATTTTTTTTGACAACTATGATGGAGCCAAGCAAGAGGCCCGCAAGATCTTCTTCTATGGGAGCTTCAGCGTCGCGATGACGCTGGTGTTCTGGGGGTTCGAACTCGCTTTCCTGGCGATCGGTGGATCGGACTTCGCCAAATATACGGGCGGTGTCATCGGTCTTGCGATCGGCAATTTCGCTAAATATCTTCTCGACCGTACCTATACGTTCAAGCTCAAGGCCCAAACATGAAATTGACCGGCTGGGGCCGCTACCCAAGTTTCGACTCGACCATCTTCGCGCCTTCGACCGAGGCCGATACAATTCGTCTCCAGAAGGGGCTGGCGAGTTTCATCCCGCGCGGCAATGGCCGTGCTTATGGCGACGCGGCGATCGGCTCGATGTCGAGCCTCTGTCTGCGTGGCCTGGATCGTATCCGCTCCTTTGACGCCGCCACCGGCCGCGTGAGCGTCGAGGCCGGGGTCTTGCTCGCCGATATTATCGCGACCTTTCTCCCACATGGCTTTTTTCCGCCGGTGGTGCCTGGCACGAAGCTCGTCACGGTCGGCGGCATGATCGCGGCCGATGTTCATGGCAAGAATCATCATCGGAGCGGCAGTTTCGGCGATCATGTCGAATCCTTGCGGCTGGCGCTCCCGTCCGGCGAGATCTTGACCTGCTCACCGAGCGAAAACGAGGAGCTTTTCTTCGCGACGGTCGGGGGCATGGGCCTGACCGGAACGATTCTCGAGGCGACATTTTCTCTTTTGCCGGTTGAAACGAACTGGATCCGGCAAGAGACCGTGGTCGCGGAAAATCTCGAAGCCGCGCTCGCTACCCTCGCCGGGCATGACGAGACCACTTATTCAGCCGCCTGGATCGATTGTCTTGCCACGGGCGCCGCGCTCGGCCGCTCGTTGATCTATCTCGGAGAACATGCGGTTTTGCGCGCGGTCGAGGCCCTGAAGCCGGGTGCCGAATCAAAACCCAGGCTGCGAGGCGCAGGTCTGCCGGTGCCGTTCGACTTGCCGTCCTTCGCGCTCAATCGCGTGAGCGTCGCGGCTTTCAACGAACTCTATTTCCGTAAGGGCGCCTTATTCGCGGGTACGCCGTTCCTCAACGAAATGGATCCTTTCTTTTTCCCGCTCGATGGGCTTTCGGACTGGAACAGGATCTATGGCAAGCGCGGCTTCCTTCAACATCAATGCGTCATCCCCGCGGAATATGCGCAAAAAACATTGAGCGAAATCCTTGGCCGCATTGCCCGTCGCGGGAATGCCTCGTTCCTCGCGGTCTTGAAGAAATTTGGACCCGCGTCAAAAGGCCTCCTCTCGTTTCCGAGTTCGGGCTACACACTGGCGCTCGACCTCTCGATCGATTCGGGCGTTTTTGATTTTCTCAATGAGATCGACCGGCTTGTCGTCGAGTCTGGCGGGCGCATCTATCTGGCCAAGGACGCAAGACAATCGCGTGCGACCTTCGAAGCCGGTTATCCGGGTCTTGCCCGCTTCCGCGAAATCCGGCGGCAGATCGGCGCGGAAAATCGTCTCGCCTCGCGGCTCTCCGATCGTCTCGGGATCTAATACCACGTGTCTTATACCAAGGATCGCAAAAGGCGATCCTTGGTATAAACGTCTTGAAATTTGAAGGCGCAAAAGCATGGATACTGGCAAGTCGCTTCTCGTTCTTGGCGGCACTTCGGACATAGGCCGCGCGAGCGCGCTGCGTTTCGCCAAGGAGGGTGTTGCAATCCTGCTCGCTGGCCGCGATCTCGATGCCTTGACGCGCGAGGCGCAGGACATTGCAGCGCGCACTGGCGTGAAGGCGACGGCACACCAGATCGACATTCTCGAGCCCGGTGCGTTCGAGGCCTTCGTGAACGATCTGCCCTTTTTGCCCGACACCATCCTCTGCGTTATCGGTCTCCTCGGCGAACAAGGGCGCGCGCAAACCGATCTTGCCCATGCGACCAACATCCTGCGCGCGAATTTCGAAGGGCCGGCTCTCCTCCTCGGGCTTTTCGCCGAGTGTTTCGAAGCGCGTGGCACGGGCGTGATCGTCGGCGTGAGTTCTGTTGCGGGCGAGCGTGGACGCGCCTCGAATTATGTCTATGGCGCCGGCAAAGCAGGGTTCACCGCCTTTCTTTCGGGTCTGCGAAACCGGTTCGGCAAAACGAAAATCCGCGTGATTACCGTCAAGCCCGGCTTCGTGCGTACGCGCATGACGAAAAACATGCCGCTTCCTGGCGCCTTGACCGCGCAGCCGCAGGAAGTAGCCGAGGCGATTTTCCGTGCCGTGGCAGTGCGTCCGCGCGATGTGTTTTACGTCAAACCGGTCTGGCGGGTCGTCATGACCATCATCAAGGCGATTCCGGAGGCCATCTTCAAACGCTTGCATATCTGACCTTTGTCCGAGAGCATAGCGCGGGCCGAGGGTTGAAAGTCCTTCGAAGAAGCTGTCGATCTTGGAGTTGAC
>DASQCU010000216.1:0-3877 GCA_035634575.1 Beijerinckia sp. | reverse complement strand
CTTTTCCGGCAATTCTCCAATATGTTCAAAAATCCGGTGACATTCGAATCGATATAGGCACGCGGATTTTCGAGCGAGTAACGGACCCCTGCCTGGGCGCCCAGATTGACGACAATCTCTGGCCGCGTGTCGGCAAAGATTGCCTCAACGAAAGGAGCGTTGGTGAGATCGCCGCAACGAAATTGAAAGCCCTTGCGTGACGAGAGGAGCGCCAGCCGCGCCTCCTTGAGACGCGGATCGTAATAGGCGTTCAGATTGTCGAGGCCCGTCACCTCGATATTTTCATCGGCAAGCCGCGCCGCCAGCGCAGAGCCAATGAAGCCCGCGGCCCCGGTCACCAGAACGCGACGCGGAGTGGAAGCAAGGGTCATCGAAAATCTCTCCTCGTCGCTGCAGCGCTTTTTCTCTTACTCATCCCAACGGTCATAAAGAATGGCCATTGGTGCCCCTCTCTCGAATTTCCGCCAGGCTTTTGAAGAAGCGGAAATTCGAGAAAGGAACCAAGAGTCGCAGACTTTTAGTCTTAATCCGCTGACACATTGCCGCCTAAGAAAATCCTGCATGATCCTTAAAAATTACGGCCGGGGCTGCGTCCATTCAGCTTGGCCTGTGCATAGCAAACCGCTTGAATTGCCTGTAGTTTTTGCGTTAGGACTGCGCAAGAGCGGTTCAACCGTCCTGGCACAAGTGATATAGAGCGATTGCAGAAAGCGTCCTTCTATTTTTACAGAAACATGAAAGCGCTTTTTTGACCCGGTTCCCAAGTCTTCCTCTTCGCGCCACCTTTCGAGATAAGCTTGGGACAGGGATATTAGTCTATCCGATTGCATTTTCGGCAGGGTTTCGGGTCTTATACCACAGGTCATAAAGAACGGCCTGTGGCGCCGCTCTCGAATTTTCGCTGACGCTAAAGAAAAAGCGAAAATTCGAGAAAGGAACCAAGAATCGCCTTTTGCGATCCTTGGTATTGGAGCCAATATCCACTCTGCCCGAAAATGCTCTAGATTTTGGCCTCGGGGGTCGGTGAATGCAAATAGCAGTGGTTGGTTCCGGCTATGTGGGTCTCGTGTCAGGCGCGTGTTTCGCGGATTTTGGACATGTGGTTTGCTGCGTCGACAATGATGCGGCCAAGATCGAATCGTTGAAGGCCGGAAAAATGCCGATCTACGAGCCGGGTCTCAATGATCTGGTCATGAATAATGTCCGGCAGCACCGTCTCACCTTCTCGACCGATCTCATCGCAGCGGTTCGCCAGGCCCAGGCTGTCTTCATCGCGGTCGGTACGCCCTCGCGGCGCGGCGATGGCCATGCCGACCTCTCCTATGTCTATCAGTCCGCGCGCGACATTGCCGCCGGGATCGATGGTTTTACCGTGGTCGTCACCAAGTCCACCGTGCCGGTCGGCACCGGCGATGAGGTCGAGCGAATCATTCGCGAAACCCGGCCCGAGGCCGATGTCGCGGTCGTATCCAATCCGGAATTCCTGCGCGAGGGCGCGGCAATCACGGATTTCAAGCGGCCGGACCGCATTGTCATAGGGGTCGAGGACCCCCGCGCCGAAGCCGTCATGAAGGAAATCTATCGCCCGCTCTATCTCAATCAGGCGCCTTTCCTGGTCACGAGCCGCCGCACGTCGGAACTCACGAAATATGCAGCGAATGCCTTTCTCGCCACCAAGGTGACTTTCATCAATGAGATCGCCGATCTTTGCGAACAGGTCGGCGCCAATGTCCAGGATGTCGCGCGCGGCATCGGGCTCGACAAGCGCATAGGCAGCAAGTTCCTGCACGCAGGGCCGGGCTATGGCGGCTCCTGCTTTCCGAAGGATACGCAAGCTTTGATCAAGACGGCGCAGGATCATGGCGCGCCGATTCGCATCGTCGAGACCGTCAGCGCGATCAATGATCAGCGCAAGCGCAAGATGGCGCGCAAGGTGCTCGCCGCCTGCGGCGGCTCAGTGCGCGGCAAGACGATCGCTGTGCTTGGCCTGACCTTCAAGCCCAACACAGACGATATGCGCGACTCGCCCGCGATTACGATCATCACCGCGCTTCAGGATCATGGCGCGAAGGTTCAGGCTTTCGATCCCGAAGGCATGGAGCAGGCCCGCCTCGTCATTCAGGACCTCACCTATTTCGACGATCCCTATTCCTGCTGCGAGAAGGCCGACGCGCTTGTCATCATCACCGAATGGGACGAGTTCCGCGCTCTCGATCTGGAGCGCATCAAGGGCCTGCTCAACGCGCCGATCCTTGTCGATTTGCGTAATATCTACGACCCCTCCGAAATGAAACGTCACGCCTTCACTTACGCGAGCATTGGCCGAGAGGGCCCCTCGGTCAAGGAATGAACAATCCGCGCGATCCACTGGACAAGAAAGAGCCCTGAATCGCATTCAGGGTTCATCCATCCTGCGCCAGGAATTTCTCATCCACGGGCACATCATAGCCAATCGCCAGACGATTGGTGTCATTGGCTAGACCCACGACTGCGATCAACTCGGCGAACTGCGCATCCGTCATTCCCTTTGCCCGTGCAGCCGCCGTGTGTGAGGCGATACAATAGCGGCAATTATTCGTGATGCTGACGGCGACATAGATCATCTCCTTGGTAAGCGGGTCCAAGTCGCCTGGCGCCATCACCTGCTTGATATTTTCCCACATGCGTTTCAATGTGGCCGGATGATTGGCAAGCGCCTTCCAGAAATTATTCACCCAATCGGTTTTACGGGTGGCCTTGATATCATCGTACACGGCCCGCACTTCGGCGGAGGCCTTTTCCTCTTCGATCAATAACGCCACTTCGTGGTCTCCCTCTGCTGGCTTTGTTGGTCCATTTTCTAATAGATCACGCTTAGAACCTGTTTCAAAAGGCAGGCGCCATCCAAGCCCTCATCCTGAGGAGGCCTGCAAGGCCGTCTCGAAGTCCTCATCCTGAGGAGCGCCGAAAGGCGCGTCTCGAAGGACGAGGGCGGGGTCAGGGAACACTGGAAGTCATCCTTCGAGACGCAGGCTTCGCCTGCTCCTCAGGATGAGGCGGTGCTTTTGAAACAGGTTGTTAAAGGTTCAAGAATTCGCCAAAGGAATTACAGGTTTCACAACCTTGGCCATTAGAACCGAGGCTGGCAGATCAAACAGATCTCATGGCAAGGCCTCCGCCTCAAATGCGAGCTTAACCTTTGTCGATTATAGAGAATCGATCATTGGGATTTTGCTTCCGTTTCATTTAATGGGTGGATATTGTCGATCTTCCGCCGCAATTCATCGTTCGACTAAGCACAACCAAGTCACCCTGAGGTTCGACATAAGGTCGATCGGAGATCACCCTGATGGGTTCGTTACCAAACCCCTTTTCTGCCCCCTCCCTTGTCGTGCGGCCGGGCGCATTTTCCAGCGAAGCGAGCACCGCTTCACGCGTCGAAAATGCCCATAAGCGAAGGCATTCCAGCGCATCTCAGCGCAAGGTCTATGGATTGGTTTCGACCCTGACCTTGGCACTCATCCTGGGTAGCGGCTTTGGCGCCCCGCTCGTGTTCAACGCGCCCCCAGCTTTCGCGCGTGGCCCCGATTCGCTTGCCGATCTCGCCGACGCGGTCAGCGATGCAGTCGTGAATATTTCCGCGACCCAGACCGTGGACGAAAAGCACTTGTCCAATTCGCCGCAATTGGAGCCAGGAACGCCCTTCGACGATTTGTTCGAGGAGTTTTTCAAGCGCCGCCAACAGCGGGGCGAGGGTGAGGGGCCGAACCTGCATCAGCATGAGCGCAAATCGAATTCGCTGGGCTCCGGTTTCGTCATTGACTCAGCCGGCATTGTCGTCACCAATAACCACGTCATTGCCGACGCCAATGATGTCACGGTGATTTTCACCGATGGC
>DASQCU010000215.1:0-6347 GCA_035634575.1 Beijerinckia sp. | reverse complement strand
TCGTCTTCCATGAAAAGCTCGGCACGCAGGGCGAGCGGGTCAAAAGGCTGATGCTCAATGCCCGCGATATCACGCCTTTTACCGGGGCAAATGTCGCCCTGGCCGAACGCGCGGCGGAACTCGCCAAGGCCGATCTCGTGTCCGAAATGGTCGGCGAATTCCCGGAACTGCAGGGCCTGATGGGCCGCTATTATGCGCAGGCGCAAGGCGAAGACGAAAGCGTAGCAAAGGCCATCGAGGATCATTACAAGCCGCAAGGCCCGAATGATCGCGTGCCGAATGAACCTGTCGCGATCACGGTGGCGCTCGCCGACAAGATCGACACATTGACCGGCTTCTGGGCGGCAGACGAGAAGCCGACCGGCAGTAAGGACCCCTTTGCGCTGCGCCGCGCCGCGCTTGGCGTGATTGCGCTGATCCTTGAGAACAAGCTTCGGGTGCCGCTGGGGCAAGTGCTTGGCTCCGCTTTCATACACCATGTCCGGGTGAGCGAAGCCGTGCCGGCCTACACGCTGCAAGGCATCATGGATCAGGACGATAGCGACGAAGCCGAACTTGGCTCGCTCGTGCAAGGCGGGCTCTGGGCCTGGGAATTTACAAGGGAGCCGGGCAAGGGCGCCTTCACAGGCTTGCACCGCTATGTCGAGGCGCGCTTTTCCGGCGAGACCGAACCCGTGCCTGAAGACGCGCGGCATTTCGAGACATTATTTGCAATCCTGAAACCCTATGAGCGTTTGCGGGAAGTGTGGCTTGCCGGGGAGGCCCGCGATCTCGACGCCGAGTTTCTCCGCGAGCGCGAAACATTCCTCGCCGGGCGGCGGGACCTGCTCGACCAGATTTTAAACTTTTTCGCTGATCGCCTGAAAGTCTATCTGCGTGAGCGGGGCGCGCGTTACGATCTGATCGATGCGGTCTTCGCGCTTGGCGCGCAGGACGATCTCGTGTTGATCGTTTCGCGCGTGGAAGCGCTGGGCCGTTTCCTCGATACGGAAGAGGGCAAGGATCTTTTCACAGGCTATCGCCGGGCGGCTAATATTTTGCGCGCGGAAGAGAAGAAATCGGGTGTGGAAGAGGCCGCTTCCTACACGGAAAAATATGCCGCCGATGCGCTGATCGAGCCGGAAGAAAAGGCGCTTGCCAGCGCGCTCGAACATGCCGCACCGCAGGCCGCCGCTTTCGTTCGCACTGAAGATTTCGGGGGCGCGATGCGCTCGCTCGCGGAACTGCGCGGGCCGGTCGATGCCTTCTTCGACAAGGTGACGGTGAACGCGCCAGACGCCGCCCTGCGGCTGAACCGCTTGCGGCTTCTCAATGAATTGCGCAAGGCGGTGCATGAAGTCGCCGATTTTTCCAAAATCGCGGGGTAGACTGGGCCTCGTCATTGCGAGGAGCGCAGCGACGAAGCAATCTATAAGCTGGGTATGCGGCTGGATTGCTTCGCTTCGCTCGCAATGACGGTTCGCCCAATGAGTCGCTGCCCACGAGCCTTAAATGCGTGACACCAGACAGTAAAAAACATGCAAGCCGCCGCGCCTCCGATCCCTCTTGACAGCAAAGCACGCTGCCCTTGGCCCGGCACTGATCCCCTCTATCGCGCCTATCACGATGAAGAATGGGGCGTGCCGGAGCGCGACTCGCGCGCTCTATTCGAGAAGCTGATCCTCGACGGTTTTCAGGCTGGGCTTTCCTGGATCACGATTTTGCGCAGGCGCGAAGCTTTCCGCGCCGCTTTCGACCAGTTCGATCCGGAAAAAATTGCCCGCTATGATGAGGTGAAAATCGCCGTGCTGATGGGCGATGCCGGCATCATCCGCAACCGTGCCAAAATTGAGAGCACGGTGCATTCCGCCCGCGCATGGCTCAAAATTCAGGATGGCGAGGGCTTTTCCAATTACCTCTGGGATTTTTTTGACGGCCGGTCGCTGCAAAACCATTATCGCGATCCCGGCGAGATCCCGGCGCAAACACCGCTCTCGGCCAAAATCGCCAAGGATCTGAAGCGGCGCGGCTTCAATTTCTGCGGGCCGACCATCGTCTATGCTTTTTGCCAGGCGACAGGCATGGTCAATGACCATCTTGTCACCTGCTGGCGTCACGCCGAATGTGCCGCGCTTTCGGCGTGAGATTAGAGCGATTTCCGTTCTCATTGAATCGGAAAGGCGCTCTACTTGTTTATTTTATCGCATTTTCGGACGGCGAACCGGCATCCACTTCGCCTGAAAATGCTCTAATTATTCAGCCGCCTCGGCGAGCTCGGCAGAATATTCCGGCGCCAGATCGAGGCCACGGAATACCGAACAGCGGATGAAGACTTCCGCCGTGGGCGCCATGTTCTTTTGATTGCAGAATTTCGCGGTGAGCTTGGTCAAGCCCTTGATATCGCGGCCTGTTGCACGCGGGAACATATGGACGAGATCGTCCTTGAGCTTTTCCTCGACAGTCAGATTGAACTGCTCGGTCATCACGCCCCAGATTCGGCGGCGCGCCTCCGCCGTCGGCGGATTGAATTTGATCATGGCAATGCAGCGCGAGACGATGGCTTCATCAATATCGTCCACGCGATTGGTCGTCATGAACAAAAGGCCGTTGAAATATTCGAGCACGCGCAGGAAAACGCCGACGACCGCATTGGTGGCAATATTGTCGTCGCGCTTCTTGATATAGACGTCGGCCTCGTCGATCAGCATCACCGCGCCCCAGCGCTGCGCGCGGGTCAGGACATCCTTCAAGGATTGCTCCATCTGCGCGACATTCAAGCCGAGCTGGCCGGAATGGACGCGATAGAGCGGCCGGCCGATGATTTCGGAATAGACTTCCGCCGTCAGGGTTTTGCCGACGCCCGCAGGACCGGCGCAAAGCACCGTGGTGCCGCCGGATTTACCCGCGACAATATCGTCCATGAGGACGTCCATTTCGGCGGTCAGAATGTCGATGAGGTCAGTCTGCTCTTGCGGCAGGACCAGCTTATCCTTCAATTGCGGCTGGTATTCGTACATTTCCATGTCATCGACATGCACCCAAAGATAATGGTGCAGTTCGAGATGGAACATCAGAACATAGGGGTGAACCGGCAATTGGGTGAAGAGGCCCTTCGGGATTTCCTTTACAGACTCTTCGACCTCGTCTTCCGCGCTATATTTGTCGCTTTTCGCGGCTTTCCTTAGATATTGTCCGAGAATATCGCCGGTTGCATCCATGGTGAGGGTGCGCGCGGTCAAAATGCCTTCGTCATTGACGAGACGCGCGGGGCCGCCGCTCGACGACAATACGACGACATCCTTGCGGGTCCAGTCCGTGTCGCGATGGGTAGAATTCGGGTCGTCCGCGTAAAAGCCGGTGCCCTTGGCTGAAAATTGGGCGCCATATTGGGCGCGCCAATCGAAATATTTCTCGACCGTCTTGTCGTAATCGGAGATAAGTTCGGGCGTTTCCTTCAAAAAGCCCTTCATCGCGAAGATTTCACCTACGGTCCGGCCCGTGACATCGGGTTGCGAGATACGCACAACCTGCGTCGTCACAGAGCCTTTGACATTGGCCTTGAGCTCCAGAAAGATCTTGCCTGCGGCGTCATCGGCAGGCGGCGTGAAATCGAGCCGGGTCAAGACATAGGGCAGGGGCCGGTTCGTGACATTGGCGGTAAAGAGCCAGCCGCGAATGCCGTCCTTGGCCAAATATTTGGCAATCGCCGGGACGACATTTTCGAGATCCTCCTTGCCGAAACGCTCGCCCTCGGTTGCCAATGCCTTGAGCAGGGTAAAGAGATGTGCCGCCCTGGTCTCGTAAGCTTGACCCGCCGTCTCGTAGAGACCATGGAGGAAGGTCAGTTCGGAAGACGACAATTGAAAGAAAGGCACCTCGACTCGATTGCCGAAACGCAGCTGTTCCTTCAGCGGCGCCAGGTTCGGAAATTCCGCGACCATGGTCTCGATATGCGACCGCTCGATCTGAAGGTTCATCCTCTTCCTCTCCAATCAGATGATCTCAGCCGCCCGCTCCGAAGCACTGAGCCTTGGGCGGCCAAAAAAGTCCAAGATCATCAAACTTCAGGCCGATAACCACGCGCGTGCGGTCAAGCCGAGCACGGCTTCGCCCCAAAGAGCGAACCGTTCGTGAAAGACCCGTTGTGATTATTCTGGCCCGGCGGCGAATCCGCGCCAATTGCCAAGCAATCGCTGTGCCGCGATTTCTAAAGTCCTTCGCGCCCGCGCGAAGAGGCCAAATATCCACCTTTGCGACGTCTGTCCTGCTGCTATATTAATACCAAGGGCCATTCTTTATGATATTGAGCGTCGCAGGATGATATTGAGCGTCGGAGGGCAGCAGATCGCGCGATGTGAGGCAAATAGCATGGGCAAAAGTTATGCATTTTTGTACATAGCTTGACTAATATCTGCCGCGCATAAAGCTCAATTTTGTTGCAAATCCGCCCATGAATGAAAAGCGCGCCTGGGTTCGCCTCCCTTCCGGCAAACGCCTGGATCTTTTGAACCCGACGCCTTTCGATTGGGAGGACGAGGACCTCGCCTTGGGACTTGCCCGCACCTATCGCTGGGGCGGCCATTCCGCCTGGCCCTTGCCGCTCTCGGTCGCGCAGCATTCCCTCGCCGTGCTGGCTCTTCACCGGCAATGGTTTCCCGGGGCCCGGGATGCCCGCGCGGATTTGCGCGAACTCTTGCACGATGCCGACGAGGGCCTGCTCGGCTTCGATTGCATTTCCGTCGTCAAGCCTTTTCTTGGTGAAGCCTTTCGGAAATTGACGGCCCAATTGGAAAATGCCGTTTTCATCCGCTACAATCTGCCGAACTGGACGGCGAGAGCCAAGGCCGCGCATAAGCGGGCCGACCGGATAGCCGCTGCGTCAGAAGCGCTCCATATCGTTGGCTGGACCGGCGACGAGGTCCGCAATACGTTGAAGATCCCCTTCGAGCCGCTGCAGACGGATCCTTTGCTCGCCATTTATGGCGGGGTGCCCTGGGAGCCTTGGGCACCGCAGCTCGCCGCCGAACGCTTCCTGGCTGAACTCACGCGGCTGATGCGCGAACAAGGCCAAGCCCGTTTCTAATATCCTCCGACGCTCGTAGTAGCAGGCACATCAAAAATTCATATTTCACGAACCGTTATATAATGGTAAAGGCAAAGCTGCCGCCAGCAAGAATCACGCCAATGATCGAGTCCCCGCCGTTGAACAGCTTTGGCTTCCTTCAGAAATTTCCCCCCGGCTTTGACAAGTCATCGATTTGAACAAAGAATTCTTTACGATTCTTCGTACAATATCGTACATTTGTCTCTCGTTTGAATAATTTATTTCATGTAGAAGGCAACAATATTTCTTGCAAGACAAGAAATAAGCATAAAGTTTAAATAACTCTTTCCATTTGGTTGAGAATGCCTCGCCTAGACAGCTTGACAGACATAAATATATTCGCCCATGTCGTTGAAACGGGCAGCCTGACCGCGGCGGCGCGCAAACTTGAACTTTCGCTCGCCGTCGTCTCGAAACGTTTGGCCAAGCTCGAAGCGCAGCTCGGTATCCGCCTCATCAACCGGACCACCAGGCGGCTCAGCCTTACTGACGAAGGAGAGAGGTTTTATAGCCGTTGCTTGCGGATCTTGGCCGATTTGCAGGAAGCGCAGGACGAGGCTGCAAACCCCCATCTTCCTCCCGCGGGTCTGTTGCGAGTAGCGAGCACCGCTGCCTTTGCCCGGCACCAGATTGCCCCCCGCCTTGCGAGCTTTCAGGAACGCTTCCCCGACGTCCGCGTGCAGGTGATCGCGACGAACCGGGAGATCGACCTCGTGCAAAACGGAATCGATCTCGCGATCAAAATCGGCGCCCTGACTGCGTCGAGCCTTGTTGAACGCGTGCTGGTGCCCGATCGGCGTGTGATCTGCGCGGCGCCGGACTATCTTGCGCGCTTTGGCGCGCCGCGTACCCCGCAGGATCTCATCCATCATCGCTGTGTCGCCTTTGGCGATCCGCCCGAGACGACATGGCATTTTGAAAGAAGCGAGGGATCCGACCCGATCGCCGTAGAGATCAATGCCTCGGTTCTATCGAATGACGGTGATATCGCGCGGGAGGCGGCGCTCGCCGGATCGGGGATTGTCCGCAAATCGATCTGGCACGTGGCAAAGGATCTCGAAGAGGGCCGCCTCGAACTGCTCCTCGCAGACTATCAAATCGCGACGCCCTCGATTCGGGCGGCTTATCTCCTGACCCATACCGTTCCCGCCAAGATCCGGGTTTTTCTCGATTTTTTATCGGACCAGCTGAATGCCGCCTCTGCGCGGCAAGGATTCGCGCCTGGTGACTCGGAACGCCGGCGAATT
Organism: Beijerinckia sp.; assembly: GCA_035634575.1. GTDB lineage: Bacteria > Pseudomonadota > Alphaproteobacteria > Rhizobiales > Beijerinckiaceae > Beijerinckia. The sequence goes on along the minus strand of DASQCU010000215.1, from coordinate 17 downwards.
CGAGAGCCGGACAGCTC
>DASQCU010000214.1:0-5491 GCA_035634575.1 Beijerinckia sp. | reverse complement strand
GCCCGGCATTGCGGTCCACCCCCTTGGCGATCGAGGCAACAGCGACCTCGCTCACGCCCAGACCGTTGAGAATGTCGCGCGCTGCGTCGAATTGTCCCTTTCCGCCGTCGATCAGGATCAGATCCGGCCATTGCGGAAAAGCCTCGGCGTCCTCGCTGCCTTCCGGCGGGGCAGGCGCGGGTTCCTCCTTCATCAGACGCGTGAAGCGCCTCGTCAGAACTTCGCGCATCATGGCGTAATCATCGCCCGGCGTCAGAGCCTCGCCCTTGATGTTGAAGGTGCGGTAATGGGTTTTCATGAATCCGTTCACGCCCGCGACGATCATCGCGCCGACGGCATTCGTCCCCATGATATGGGAATTGTCATAGACTTCGACGCGGCGCAGCTTTTTCTCGATGCCGAAGGCGGAGGCGAGACTTGCGAGCAGCTTTTCCTGCGAGGCGCTTTCCGACAATTTGCGCCCCAGGGTCTCGCGCCCATTTTGCGCGGCGTGATCGACAAGCTCTTTTTTCTCGCCTCGCTGCGGCACGGCGATCTCGATGCGATGGCCGCACCTCTCGCTCAGAGCCTGTTCGAGGACGCTGAGATTCTCGATCTCGTGCGAGAGCAGAATGAGGCGCGGCGGCGGCTTGTCCGCATAAAATTGGGCAAGGAAGGAATCGAGCACTTCTGGCGGCGTCAGGCTCTTATCAGCGCGCGGAAAATAGGCGCGATTGCCCCAGTTCTGATAGGTGCGGAAGAAAAAGACCTCGATGCAGAATTGCCCCGCCTGTTCGACAATGGCGAAGACATCTGCCTCCTCGACGGTTCTGGGGTTGACCCCCTGTGCGCCCTGAATGGCGGAGAGCGCGGCAATGCGATCGCGCAGGCGCGCCGCGCGTTCGAACTCCAATTGTTCGGCGGCGTCCGACATTTCCTTTGCCAGCGAATCGCGCACGGCGCGGCTCTTGCCGGAGAGAAAATCGCGCGCCTCGCGCACCAGCTCGGCATAATCGGTGTGGCTGATTTCGCCGGTGCAGGGAGCCGAACAGCGTTTGATCTGATAGAGCAGGCAGGGCCTTGTGCGATTCTCGTAAAAACTGTCGGTACAGGAGCGCAGAAGAAATGCGCGCTGCAAGGCGTTTAGCGTGCGATTGACCGCCCAGACGCTGGCGAAAGGACCGAAATAATCGCCCTTTCTCTCTCTTGCGCCGCGATGCTTGGTAATCTGCGGCGCGGGATGGTCGCCGGTCAGCAGAATATACGGAAAGGACTTATCGTCGCGCATCAAGACGTTGAAGCGCGGCTTCATTTGCTTGATGTAATTTGTTTCGAGCAGAAGCGCTTCGGTCTCGGTCTCGGTCGAAACAAAAACCATCGACGCGGTGAGCGCGATCATGCGCGCGATGCGATTGGTGTGGCCGGTCGGCCGCATATAGCTTGCGATGCGTTTGCGGACGCTTTTCGCCTTGCCGACATAAAGCACCTCGCCATTTTCGGCGATCATCCGATAGACGCCGGGGCCCACTGGGGCATGTTTCCAGAACGAACGGATGACGGCTGCGCCGCGCTGGACGGAAGAGGGCGCGGCATTTTCATCGAGCGCGAAATCGATCTCCGCCAATTCTTCTTCGTTCGCGTCGAGAAGATCTTCGGCTGAAATTTGCGCTTCGAAGGGCGGCGGCGCATCGTCTTCCGCCACAGCTGGCGCGTCTGAGATTTTTTTAGGTGTGCCGGACATGTCTCTAAATTTAAGGCATTTTAATCGCGAGTGGAAACATCCTCGGAAACCGCAACCGTAACCATGTTCGATCTCGATCATCACGCCGCGACCTGAGCCGTCTGGATTTTGGTTAAAAATCGGTTTAGCTCTTGGCGGGTCAGTCTCAAAATGCACCAGCCTGGTTCAAGGTTGCAAAGCTGCGAGGGCACATGGATCGATCGGTTTCACTCGACAGGCTCCAAGCGGGCTGGCCCAGCACTTTCCTTATGTTGGCTCTGGCTGGCCTTTTGGCCGGATGTGTCGAGCCGACAGCCTCCGCCCCGCCGCCCGTCGCCGAGCATGTGGTTGCCCGCCGGGAGGGCGTGAGCCCGCGCGGCGCGAGTCTGGCGCTGGCGAGCGTCGGCGGAGTTCCCGATCCGGTCGCCGATCGATTCAAAGAAGCTTTCACCAAAGAGGCGGGCGACCGGGAGATCAAGCTCGCCGACGCGAAAAAGGCGGCCTATTTCATGCGGGGCTATTTGAATGCCAGTTCGAGCGAGACCGGGACGACCCTCTCAGTGGTCTTCGATGTGTTCGACGGAACAAAAAATCGGGCGCAGCGCATCGAGGATAAGGTCACGGTCAAAGGCGGGGCGGAAGATCCCTGGTCGCTCGTCGACGATGGCATGATGAACAAATTGGTGGCCAAAAGCGCCGAGGATGTTGCGGCCTTTCTCACCAATACGCCGGAAGCGATTGTCGCTGCCGAGGCCTCGGAGGAAAAGAAAACGCCAGAGCCCCGCGTAGCGCACGCGTCCGTGGACAGCGGCCAAACAATCGTGCCCCAGACGACCTCCAGCGCGCCGCCGCCTGTTGGGGAACAGAGCGCGGCGCTGCGGTGAACACCAATGTCCTGGTCGCAGCCGGTCCATCTTTATTGCGAGCGCACTGACCCCTCGTTCTGGGCGGAGCCTCTCAACACACTCACCAATATAGCCTTTTTGATTGCGGCTTTGGCTGCTTTCAGGCTTTGGCGGCAGAAAGGCGCGCGCGATCTTACCGCGCTTGCATTGATCTTCGTCACCGCTCTCGTCGGGCTGGGGTCCTTCACTTTTCATGCTCTTGCGACGCAAGGGGCCATGCTCGCGGATGTCATCCCGATCGCAATATTCGTTTATGGCTATTTGTTTCTTGCTCTGCGCAGGTTTTTACAAATTTCGTTTGCGCCGGCTTTTGCCATCCTCGCCGTTTTCATTGGCGTCTCGCAGGGCATGTCTTATTTCCTCCCCGATCATTTTCTCAACGGCTCGGGCGAGTATTTGCCGCCGCTTACCGCGATGATCGTGGTTGGCCTCCTCATTCAGGCGCAAGGGCCGCGCCGGGGCATGCTCTTCGCGGCGTTGATATTTGCCGTCTCGCTTGTCTTTCGCACGATCGATCTCGCGGTGTGCGACGTCTTTCCGCTCGGCACGCATTTCGTCTGGCATTTGTTGAATGCCTGCGTGCTCTATGTGCTGCTGCGCACCATGATTGGTGAAGAAGCCTTGGACCGCAAGGCTATACTTGTTTAGCTTTTTTTTGTTGCCGCTTGTTCAGGAATTCGAGGGACGATCAGCTTCGTTGAAGGGGACGGTTTCTCCATTTTATCCAAAGCTAAAGCTCGACATCCGGCAGGGTGCCGCTATGATCCAGGCTGCGTGAAAGGGTCCTTTTCAATCTCAGGAGCGAATATGAAACGTCTGCTGATTCCCGCTGCCATGGCTTTCACGATTGCCTTTGGGGGCGCAGCGAGTGCCGATCCGCTCGGCGAATGGCGCGTGGCCGACGGCACTGCGACGGTGCAAATCAAGAAATGCGGCGCCAATCTCTGCGGCTATGTTGCCTCGACGAGCACTCCGGCGGGAAAGGATGAGAAAAATCCTGATCCGAGCAAGCGCAGCCGCTCGGTGCTTGGTATTGAAGTTTTGATCAATCTCAAGCCCGAAGGGAATAACATCTGGAGCGGGATTACTTATAATGCCGAGGACGGGCAGCTTTACACCGCCAAGGTCTCGATGAAGAGCGAGGCGGCGCTGCAGATCCAGGGCTGTGTCCCCAATGGAGGCCTTTGCGGTTCGGAGACATGGTCCCGCGTGAAATAGATATGACGGGAATATGAAGCCGGATTCGCTCTTTAATATTGTTCCGGTCAAGGATCGCTGTTATGAGGCTGCGCAATGCAAGCGGCGGTTGAGTGGCGGGCGCGATGAAAATCCTGGCAGGCAATTCAAATCGGTCTCTCACTGAGGCGATCGCCGCTTATTTGGGCGTGCCATTGACCAAGTGTCAGGTGCGCCGCTTTGCGGATATGGAAATCTTCGTCGAGATCCAGGAGAATGTCAGGGGGCAAGATGCCTTCATCGTGCAATCGACGTCGTTTCCAGCAAATGATCATTTGATGGAAGTGCTGATCATGACGGATGCGCTGCGCCGCGCATCGGCCCGTCGAATCACGGCCGTCCTTCCCTATTTCGGTTATGCGCGGCAGGATCGCAAACCCGGTCCGCGCACGCCGATTTCGGCGAAGCTCGTTGCCAATCTGATCACGCGGGCGGGTGCGGACCGTGTGCTCACGGTCGATCTTCATGCCGGGCAGATCCAGGGCTTTTTCGATATTCCGACAGATAATCTGTTTTCGGCTCCGGTCATGGTGCGCGACATCAAGGAGCGGCTTGAGCTTAACAATGTGATGGTCGTGTCGCCAGACGTCGGCGGTGTGGTCCGCGCGCGCGCCTTGGCCAAGCGCATCGATGCGCCGCTTTCGATCGTTGACAAGCGCCGCGAGCGGGCAGGCGAATCGGAAGTGATGAACATCATCGGCGATGTATCAGGCCGAAGCTGCATCCTTGTGGACGATATTATCGATTCGGGCGGCACTTTGTGCAATGCCGCCGAGGCATTGCTGAAAAATGGCGCCAAGGAAGTTTATGCCTATATCACCCATGGGGTTTTGTCGGGCGGCGCGGTTGCACGAGTCTCCTCTTCCTGTTTGAAGGAGCTGGTGTTGACCGATACGATCCAGCCGACAGAGGCCGTGCGCGTCTCGAATAATATCCGCGTCATTTCGATCGCGCCCTTGATTGGCGAAGCGATTGGCCGGACCTCAAAGGAAGAGAGCGTTTCGAGCCTGTTTGATTAGTTCCTGTCTTAGCCAAAGCGGTAGCACCAACAGTTATTCTTCATGACCGTTGGGATACCCAGAATCCTTGAGGATTCAGGGTTCGTTTCCAGCAAATCACTTACACGAGAGCGATTTGGCTCTATTGGCACCGCCTGTTCCTGCGGAACGGCGGAAGATAAGCCGTCCTCGATGTCTTTCCGCTGACATTTTGCATCGCTAGTCTGGTATCCAGGGATTTTATCGCCAACCGCCCTTGACCATTTAGTACATAAATTTTATAGATATTATATTGAATGCTGCGGGCGCAACAATCGCTGTCCGCAAGCCGCCATGAGCAAGGCAATTGAACCGTCTCTGCGCCTCGTTGGTAGGCGCGCGTTGCCTCAGCTTCAGGCCGAAAGGGAAAATTCATGCCCGATGCCTATGTCATCCAGGTCGGCGGACGTACAGCCGGCATTGTTGCGCGGGACACACGCGACCACACATTCAATTTCTTCGCCTCGCGGCATGAATTCAACGCATTGGAAGGCTGCCGCTTCACCGATCCCTTGGCTGCCGAACGCGCTGCCTTGCATCTCCTCAGGCACGGCAATCTGCCACGGGCAAAGGATCCAGAAATCCCCGCTTCGCTTCCGTCATGACAAATGACC
>DASQCU010000213.1:0-6098 GCA_035634575.1 Beijerinckia sp. | reverse complement strand
GCTCGGCGTCGGGCTTGCCGCGCTCGCCGGCGTGCTGTCGGCGCCGATCAACCAGGTCCGACCGCTGATGGGGGCCGATTTCATCATCGTCGTTTTCGCGGTCGTGGTGATCGGCGGCATGGGCTCGATCATGGGCTCGATCCTGACCGGCTTCCTGCTCGGTGTCGTCGAGGGCTTGACCAAAGTCTTCTATCCGGAAGCATCGAGCACGGTCGTGTTTGTCATCATGGCTCTCGTCCTGCTCGTAAAGCCCGCGGGTCTTTTCGGAAGGACTGCCTGACATGACGCTCAGAACTCAGACGATCGCCGCGCCGTCCCGCGCGATGCCGCGCCGCTCGGCGGATGAACTGATCGCAATGGCCGTGCTGGCGGCTTTGCTGGCCGTTGCGCCGTTTGTGGTCTATCCGTTCTTCCTCATGCAGGCCCTGTGCTTTGCGCTTTTCGCCTGCGCCTTCAACCTGCTCGTCGGCTTTGCGGGGCTCCTGTCCTTTGGACATGCGATGTTCTTCGGCTCGGCGGCCTATTTCAGCGCCCATCTTGCCAAGGTCTGGGGCTGGCCGCCAGAACTCGCGATCATCGCGGCAGTGATTGGCGCAGGCGTGATCGGTATCCTGACAGGCTCGCTCGCGATCCGCCGGCAGGGCATTTATTTTTCGATGATCACCCTGGCGCTTGGACAGATGATCTATTTCCTCTACCTGCAAACCCCCTTCACCCATGGGGAAGACGGGATTCAGGCCGTCCCTCAAGGCAAGTTACTCGGCTTCATCGACCTGTCGCACCAGCTGACGTTCTATTATGTCGTCCTGGCGATATTCTTATTTGGCATTATTGCGATCTACCGCATTATCAATTCGCCTTTCGGCGACATTCTGAAAGCCATTCGTGAGAATGAGCCGCGTGCCATCTCGCTTGGCTATAAGGTCGATTTGTACAAGCTCGTGGCCTTCACGCTTTCGGCAACATTTGCCGGGCTCGCCGGTGCCACCAAGGCGATCGTGACCCAGAATGCCTCGCTCACCGATGTGCATTGGACCATGTCCGGCGAAGTCATTCTCATGACGCTCGTCGGCGGGATGGGCACGATCCTGGGACCGGTCGTCGGCGCTTTCACCATGATCGGGATGCAGAACTATCTCGCGGGGTTCGGCCAATGGGTGACCGTGATCCAGGGGATCATTTTCGTCGTCTGCGTTCTTGCGTTCCGGCGCGGAATTGTCGGCGAAATCGCGCATTGGTTCAAACGATCGCTGTGATCATCGCGCGGTGTAGATTGGCAATTTCATGAAGGGTCGAAATTGACCTTTCACGTTAGGATGAAAGATATGTTTCCGCTTCAAAATGGAGGAACGTAACGTCAGCCGGGACAGCGTCGATGGTGAGCAAAAGCATTGTGTTGAAGCTTTTCACTTCGATTGCTGCATGGCTTGTTCTTTGCGCGGCCACTGCCGGAGCCAGCGAGACCGGGCTTGAACCTCGGTTCGCTCACAGCACGGCGCCGGCAAGGGCCGGTGAAGCGCCAGCCCTTCCACAATCGGGCGCGGCCTCCTTCGCGGCCGCGCAACGGGCCTTTGCCAGCCTTGCCATTGCGGAGCGCTTCGATCTTCAATTGCTCCTGATCGCGGCTGGATACCTGCCTGCCATCAGGGCAGATGAGTTCAATGAGCAATTGTTTGGCGCGATCTTGCACTTCCAGGCAGAAAATGGCCTGGAGGCTTCGGGGGTAGCCGATTCCGATTTTTTGGAAAAACTCCGTTCGGTGGCAATGCGCCCATTGCGGCGCTGGCAGCTTAAGGCTCAGGCCCACCCTTTGACAGGAACAAGGCTGTGGGTTCCAGCAGGGCTTGGTCTGACACAAAGGCCAAGCAGCACGGGCGTGGAATGGGCGACAGCCGACAATTCATTGCAGATCGGCTATGATTTTGTGCCGCATGCCGATCTCGCCTTCGCCTATCGGCTTTTTCAGCGAGAGCTTGGGGCTCCGTTCCGCATCAAATCCGACCTGGTTCGACGCGAGTTTTTTGCCATTGCCGCAGTCTCTGAAACCAGAAACTCATACGTGGCCTTTCACTCGTGCCCCGGCGGCGTGATTGGTTTCACGCTTGTCTTCGCGCCATCAAAAGTAACGCTTGGCGACAGACTGGCTTTATTGATGTCGGACCTCTTCGAAGCCTCGCTGGCGGGACTTATCGACGAAGGACTGTCCGCTGTCCTTGGGAAAGCAAGCACGACGGCTTATGATTGAGCTGAGGTTCCGACCGTCAGCCGAGGACCGTTGGCATTAGCGTTGCTGTATCCATTTTGCTTGAAAAGGCGTAAGACTAAGGGTCGCGAAGAGCGACTCTTAGTTCCTTTCTGGAATTTTCGCTTTTTCAAAGGGATAGCGAAAATTCCAGAGTGGTCCAACGGTCATCTTTTATGACCGTTGGTATAAGACTAAGGGTCGCGAAGAGCGACCTGTAGCCATTATTTGATCGGAGATAATAATGTCGGATTCGAAGCCGCTCGAGGAAAAGCTGGACGAATTGGTTGCGGCCATTGCCGCGGTTACGGCCTTCGTCGTTGAGATCCCGGAAGCAAAGCTCGTTGAAATGCCTAAGCTTAAAGCCAGCATTCAGGCCAATAAAATTTTGACCGAAAATCAGAAGAAGCTGGCGATAGATGCGGCCAGGGAGATCAAACATGCCGTTCAGGCAAAGGCCGATGGCGGCCATTGATCACGCGCCTCGCGAAGTCCCCGCGAGGTTGCACTCCCCTGAATCCTTGAGGATTCAGGGCTCCTTTCTCGAATCTTCACCTTCTTCTAAAGCTTAACAAAATTTTTGAGAGTGACGCGACCCTTGGTATTCAATTGAAAAATTGCTCAAGCATTGGCTTGCATCAACGATGGGTCGTGCTCAAATAGCTAGGCAGCGCTCGCGTCACGCTGCACCGGAAGATGCGCAAGCGGCATCCGCTTTCATTTTATTATTTCGGCCAGTGGAAACCTTTGCCGCTGCCAAACGTTAATTTTTTCGTACATTTTATGTTTTTGAGAGAGAAGAAGGATGACCGGTTCAATGGAATCTCCCAAGAAATCGACCTCGACCCGCGGCTTCGCCTCAATGGACCCCGAGAAGCAGCGCGCGATCGCACGCAAGGGCGGTGAAAGCGTGCCGCACGAAAAGCGCAGCTTTTCGCAAAATCCCGGACTGGCTGCTGAGGCGGGCCGCAAGGGAGGCCAGAGCGTCAATCCTTCGAAGCGGAGCTTCTCGCAAAACCATAACCTGGCGTCGGAAGCTGGCCGCAAGGGCGGTCATGCGTCTCACGGCGGTCCGCGGAAAGCCGCTAATGAAGGTTAATGCGTTCTGACCCAACAAACGCGGTAGCGCATGGCTCGCTGCCGCGTTTGCATGTTGCCGTTTGAAGGAAAATGCGGTGGCAGAAGGAAGCTGCGAGCGTCGCTGCCGCTGGCAAGATATCCTTCAGCGCTGAACCTTGAGGCTCACGGTTCCTCCACGATCCCCCGGCGGTTGTTGTGCGAGGAATGACCGCCCTTGCGTCCTGCCTCCGAAGCCAATTGATGGTCCTGAGAAAAACTGCGTTTTTCGTTGGGAACACTGCGCCCGCCCTTGCGCGCGATTTCCCTTTGTTTCTCCGGATCCATCGACGCGAACCCGCGACTGGAGGTCGATGCCGTTCCGGTTTTTTTCATTCGGCTCTCCTTTCGATGAATTGCCGCGCTTTCCTTTTCTTTGTCGCATTGCGGAGGGCGAACCGGTTCGTTTCGCTCGAATAATCGCTCTAACCTTTGAATGCGGCGGCGGTTCCAGGCTGAAAGGCAGGAGACGGCTTCAGCCTGACGGCGAATGTCACGGCAATTGCGTTGGCGCGTGAAACGTGAGAAGCGCGTTCATACACCGCCGTTGCCAAGGAACAGGCGGTGACGCTCTTGAATTTTCGCCCTTCTGGACATCCCATGGAAGCGCTCGAAACGCTGTTCGCCGCCGCGGTCGCGGCGCGCTCCAATGCCTACGCCCCCTATTCGAAATTCGCCGTTGGCGCGGCGATCCGCACCCCGTCGGGGGCAATCTTTTCTGGCGCCAATGTCGAAAACGCCGCCTATCCCGTCGGGACCTGCGCGGAGGCAGGTGCGATTGCGGCCATGGTGGCGGCCGGAGAATATAGAATCGCGGAAATTCTCGTTCTTGGCGCAGGAGAAGCCCTGGTCACGCCTTGCGGCGCCTGCCGCCAGCGCATCCGCGAATTCGCCGATGATGCGGCGAGGATTCATGTTGCAGGTCCCGAAGGTCTTCGTGCGACATTCACCCTCGCGGAGCTTCTGCCGGAGGCTTTTGGGCCAAGCTTGCGGTATATCAAGGGTCCGAAGGAGCCTTGATTCCTTTCGCGAATTTTCGCTGTCTCAAAAGGGCTGCTCCGTCATGCGCGGACTTGATCCGCGCATCCAGGCGAGCCAAGTCACTGATATGAAGAGGGACACGATGACCACGAACCACGCCGCTGACCTCTTGCGCGACCGCGGCATCAGCGCCCCGATCGAAACGGCGGTGGTGCTTGGCACCGGCCTCGGCTCCGTTGCCGGCATCATCGAACCGCGCATCAACATTCCCTATGCCGAACTGCCTGGGTTTCCCGCAACGAGCGTTTCGGGCCATGCGGGCGAACTTGTCATCGGCACGCGCAATGGCAAGACCATCGCCATTCTGCAAGGCCGCGCGCATTATTACGAATCCGGCAATGCCGCCGCGATGGCCTTCCCCTTCGAGACCTTGGCGCGGCTTGGCGTGACCAGCCTGATCCTGACCTGCTCGGCGGGCTCGCTCAGCGCGGACCTCAAGCCTGGGGACGTCGTGGCGGTCAGCGATCACATCAATCTGACGGGCATCAATCCCTTGATCGGCATGGGCTCGGACGATCGTTTCGTCAACCTTGTCGATGCCTATGATCCGGCTTTGCGCCAGCACCTCGGGCAAGCTGCGGCACGCCTTGGCCAAAGCCTTCTTGAGGGCGTCTATATGTGGTTTCCCGGCCCTTCCTTCGAGACTCCGGCCGAAATCAAAGTGGCCCGCGCGCTTGGCGCCGATCTTGTCGGGATGTCCATCGTGCCGGAGGTGATACTCGCGCGGCGGCTCGGGTTACGTGTGGCGGCGCTCGCGCTCGTCACCAATTTTGCGGCTGGTTTTGCCGGCGGCAGTCCGAGCCATGCGGAAACCAAGGAGATTGCCGCGCAAGGTGCGCGCGCGCTCAAACACCTCCTCGCCAGTTTTCTTGCGGGGAATGCGGAAACCTCATAGGCTGAAGAGGCGAGAGCTTTCCGGAAAATCCAACCATGAGCCGTCTTGTCAGAGCTGCCGTCAATGACAAAGGCTTTGTGTCTTTCAGCGCCAGTCCGGTCAATATCGTCCCCGCCAATCATGATCTCTCCGCACATCCGCCGCTGGAGGCGGGCGCAGCTGTCACCGAAGTCGATAATTATGCCGCACGGATCGTCAAATATGTTCCGGCCGAAGTCATCGCCTTCTATCTTGCAGCCGATAAGCTCTTTGCGCCCGTTGTGAATTTGGCAAGGCCGGATCGCACCGATCATGTCCTTGTGACAGATTTCATCAATACGCATGGTCAGATCTTTGCCGCAATCATCTTCGCTCTCGCGCTCCTCGCAACGCCGCTCTACATATGGCGGCAAGCAGAGCCGAACCAGCCATGGGCCGTGAATGGTATCATGGCGACAATGGCTTTCATCATCTGGGCCTATGCGGTGCAGGGCGGTATCTTCAGCGGGAATGGTCTTTATGATCCGCGTCTGGCGAGCTTCACCATTCTCGTCTTCACTTTGTTGAGCGGTTTTGTCGTCCCTGGCATGGGCACGAAATAGGCGATCCACAGTTTTGCAACTGCCGCAGGAAATCATCCGCAGGAAACGCGATGGCGAGACGCTCGATCGCGAAACATTGACCGCCTTTATCGAGGGATTGACGCGCGGCGACATCAGCGATGCGCAGGCTGCCGCTTTCGCCATGGCGATCTTCTTTCGCGGGCTTTCACCTGGCGAATGCGCCGGCCTTACGCTTGCCATGGCGCGATCGGGTCTGGTGCTT
>DASQCU010000212.1:0-4192 GCA_035634575.1 Beijerinckia sp. | reverse complement strand
TCGATGAGCGGACGGGCCAGCGCTTCGAATTGATTGATATCGCGCTGCATCCCCTCGACGCGTTTGGCGAGCCCGTTGCGCTTCTCGATGAGGCCTGGAATGCCTTTCCAGACATCAAGCGCGGCTTCGGTCTCTTCCAATGTCGCATCGGCCTTCAGGCCGAGTTCATCCACGGCCTGACACCAGAGCTCGTTCCATTGCGCGACCGCGGCTTCGGCCTTGGCTTTTTCGGCTTCGAGCTTTGCGACACGGGTCGCGGCATTGGCTTGCGCCGCCTGCGTGCCTAAGGCCTGTTTCAGCCCATCTTCGAGCTGGCGCAGCCTTGTCTCGATCCGCGCGGCGAGAAGCCCAAGCTCGGCCGAGACCATGTCATCAAGGCCGAGCTTGGCGGCAATATTGGCGAGGCTCGGCCGCGCGTCAGTGAAGCTTTCATCGAGAGCCGCAAGTGCGGCGGCTTGTCTTTGCAAGGCCTCGCGCTTTTGCAACAAGGTTTCAACCTTGGTGAGCCAGCCCTGCATTTCGGCGGGCGACTTTGGAATGAGCAAAGGTGCGAAAAGTTCGGTCCAGCTTTGCATGAGCGCGGCCTGATCCGCGCGCAGGCGGTCAAGTTCCGCCGTGCCGTCAGTGGCTTTCTGTTTGGCCTCATCGAGCCTTGCCTGCGCATGGGCGTAAGCGGCCACCCGTTCGGCATCTTCATTGGCGGCATCGGCGAGCCGGTCGGCCTCATGCGATGCGACTTCGAAATCGGCGATCTCGCGCATGAGGCTTGCGCCCGAAGGTGCCTGCGGGGCATGAAACAGCGCATCCTTCAGCCGCAGCCAATGCGCATCGCGCCTATTGCGTAAATGCGCAATGGCATCACGCGATGGCACCGGACGCAAGGCGCAAAGGCGGGCCATCTCTTTTTCAAGTGTGGCAATACTGTCCTTTGCGTCGTTGAGGCGATCCTCAACACGCCGGATTTTGGCATCGCTGTCATCGAAAGATTTTTGAAATTTCGTCAGCGTCGCGGACGCTGGCAAGGACGATCGTGCAAGGTGATCGAGATCGTCAATGGGCGGGTCGAGACGGAGGGCCGCTTCGGCCAGCGCCGTTGTTTCCGCGCGGATCTCCTGGTCGATTTCGCCGCGCCGTTTCGCCTGCGAAAAGACCGGACGCAGAGCCTCGAATGTTTCGCGCAAGGGAGCGGGATCAGCGACCTTGCCGCGCGCCTCCATCTCGCGGGTCAAGCGCGCGAGCTCGTCTTTCTCTGTGGCGAGAGATTTTAAAAGTGTGTTGTTTTCAATCTCGGCCTGACGGCCTGTCTTCACGAGTTTTTCGAGGCGTGCGATCAGACCGGCCGTCGGCTGCCGCGCTTCGAGCGCATCATAAGTCAGACCGAGCAGAGTTGCGTGCGCGGCGAGCGTGCCTTCGGTCTGGACCGTCTCGCTTTTGACGCGCGGCAGATCCTGCCGGGCTTTTGCATAGGCTCCCGTATCGGCGAAAAGCTTCTGCACCTCGCCTTGATGCGCAAGAAGCGCTTCATCGACGATAATTTCAGCCTGCTGGCCGAGTGCTCCGGCGGCTTCCGCTTCAAGCCGCTCAAGTGTCTCTTTCGCCGTGCGTGCTGCATCAAGGGCTGTGGCAAGCTCAGTCGTGAAGGAGGCAGCAACGTCCGGCAGAGGCTGCAAGCTGGCGAGTTCATGCCCTTGCCGGTCGATCTCGTCGATGAGCGGCGCAATGCGCTTCAACCGCAAGAGCCGCGTGGATTTCTCGAAGACGAGACTTTTATCCCGGCGAATCTGATCGAGGCTTTCGCCGCGCTCGGCAATTTCTTCGTTCAGCTTTTTCCAGGCATTTTCGCGCAGCTCCGTCTTGCTGATGGCTGCGCGCGCTTCCTCGAAACGCGCCAGAGCCTGATAGAAGCGCCGCTCCTTCGCCTTGCGCGGCGCGAAAATCAGGTCTGCTTCGGCTTCCAGCGCCTTGCGCAATTCGTTGAGATTGGCGAGGCCCGACGCTGCCGAGAAAAGGCTCGCGCCAACATCCCCTTCGCTCGAGAGCAAAACCCCGGCGCCGTCGCGCAGCGCCGCCGCATTGAGCCCGAAGGCGCGTTCGAAGACTTCGCGCGTGACGCCGCCGAGAAAAGCCGCGAGCCGGTCATCGGGCAAAGGCTTTTCCGCCGCGTCGATGAGCGCATCCTTTTTGCCGATCTTGCGGCGGAATGAGAGGCGCTGCCCATCACGCCCGATGATCGTCGCCCCTAACCGCAAATCGCGATTTTGATGCAGAAAACCCTGCGATGTCGCCTTGTCGATGCCATAGAAAAGATCGGTGATTGCTTCAAGCGCAGTGCTCTTGCCGGCCTCATTGGGGCCATGCACGAGATGGAGTTTCGCGCCCTCGCGAAAGCTAAGATGACGATCAGTGAAATGTCCGTAGCGTTCGAGATCGAGGCCAAGAAGCCGCATCGCAAGCCTCAATCCAAAGCGCGGTGAAGCACGAGAGCTCGTGCTTTTGTAATCAGACTCTCGATCTCGCCTTCGAGCGGCGTGTCCTTGTCGATGGCTTGATCCGGCATCCGGGCCAGGACCGCGCCGATGATCTGGCCTATTTCATCACGCAATTGCGCATCGGTTTCTGCCTCGGTCAGCATCGCGGCAAGATCAAGCGAGGCGATAGCGCCGGGGCGGCGGGGCGTAACATCGGGTTCCACGGTCGAGAGGATGAGCTTTTCGAGCCAGGCGTCTTGATGGCAGCGATGCGCCGCCGCCTGGACTTCGTCATAGAGATCGCGAAAGGCCGATTGCCACGAGCGATGCAAAGTCGTTTCGCCGCCAACCTCAATGCGCAGGGCAAGAAGCCGGTCGCCTGCTGCCGCGACTTCCGGCTTGATCGCCTCCTCGATGCGGCGAAGCGCAAGGGCTTCTTCCGCGACACCTGCCAGATCGACGCCAATGCGCGCGAAACGCGCCTGATCGAAAGCGACATGGCGCAGGCTTGTAACGGTCTGATCGGCGACTTCGACAAGGACCGCACCTTTGGGGCCGCACTCGCGTATACTGCGCCCCTGCAAATTGCCGGGAAACACGATTCTGGGGCTCTCGCACAAAACCTCGAAGGCATGGACATGGCCGAGCGCCCAATAATCATAGCCGCGCAGGCTCAAATCTTCGAGCGAACAAGGCGCGTAGCAGGCGTGCGGCGGGCGTCCCTCGCAGGATGTATGCAAGACGCCGATGTTGAACCAGCCGGGGATCGCGCGCGGATAGGCGCTGGCGTAATTCTCATTCTCGGCGCGATTCGAGAAACTGCGCCCGTGCAGCGCAACCTTGTAATCTTCGAGGCGGAAGGTTTCGGCGCTCGTCGCGCGAAAGCGTTTCGTGTTTCCGGGCAGAGTAATGGTCTTGGTCACGACGCTTTCGGCATCGTGATTGCCATTGATGAGGAAGACGGGAATCTTGGCACGATCGAGCCGCGCCAGTTCGCGGTTGAAAAAGAGGCCGATCGAGGAATCGCGCCATTCGCCGTCGAATATATCGCCCGCGATCACGAGAAAGGCGACCTCTTTCTCGATCGCGAAACTCACAAGATCGGTGAATGCCTGCCGGCTGGCAGTGCTGAAGCGCTGCGCGATCTCCTCATCCTTGAGCGACAGGCCGAGAAGCGGGCTGCCGAGATGCAGATCGGCGGCGTGGAGAAAGCTGAAATTCATGCCTTGCCGCTTGGTTTCGGATCGAAAGAGCTTCGATCCGATCATTGCAGGCGGGCAGGGGCAACCCGAATTTTCAGCCGATCCACAGGCTTTGCGCGTCTTCCTCAAGCGGGGAAACGGGAATTTGTCGCAAAATTTAATGTACGCAAAAAAGCAAAATATTTTCATATTATCTCTTGCAATCTAAATTCCGCCCGCCTATTGTCTCCATGCAAATACGCAGCATGGAGATAATAATGGTCCGTTTCACCAAAGAGCAAATGTTCAACGAGCTGCGGACGATTTTTTTGTTCGAGGCCGATCACCTTCTGATGGGGGCCGGTCCTGAAATGGCTCGACGCTTCATAGGCTTCGACACAGGAGATGAGGCCGAATACTGCAACCATTCTCCAGCCGAAGTAGATCTCAGCCGTTTCGCCATCAGCGGAAAATTCGATGGGGGATACGAATATGCGTTTCGACCGAGCGTTATGAACACGCTTGGTGAAGAGGGGGTACAGG
>DASQCU010000211.1:0-2642 GCA_035634575.1 Beijerinckia sp. | reverse complement strand
GATGACGCCTACCGCGATAGGCGCTCTAGCGGGCAGGCCCTATGCGGAGGTCGCGGAAGCCATCATCACGCCCTTTATCGGCGGCGAGATCGAGGCTCAGGCCCTGCACGGCATGATCGAGGCGGCCTATGCGACCTTCCGGCACGAGGCGGTCGTCCCGCTCACGCAGCTAGGCGACAACCTCTTCCTGCTCGAACTCTTTCACGGGGCGACGCTCGCCTTCAAGGATGTCGCCATGCAGCTGCTGGGGCGGCTCATGGATCATGTCCTGAAAGCGCGCGGCGAGCGGGCGACCATTGTCGGGGCAACCTCCGGCGATACAGGTGCTGCCGCCATCGAGGCCTTTCGCGGGCTCGCCCAGGTCGATCTCTTCATCCTCTACCCGCATGGGCGGGTGTCGGATGTGCAGCGCCGCCAGATGACCACGGTCGCAGGCGGCAATATCCACACGATCGCGCTTGAAGGGACGTTCGACGATGCCCAGGCCATCGTCAAGGGCCTGTTTCAAAACAAAAATCTGCGCGATAACCTTCGGCTTTCGGGCGTCAATTCGATCAATTGGGCGCGGGTCGTCGCCCAGGCTGTCTATTATTTCACCAGCGCCACGGCGCTTGGCGCGCCCTATCGGAAAATCTCCTACGCCGTGCCCACCGGCAATTTCGGCGATATTCTCGCCGGATGGATCGCCAAGCGGATGGGTCTGCCGATAGATCGGCTGATCATCGCGACCAATTCCAACGATATTCTGGCCCGCACGCTTGCGAGCGGAATTTATGAAGTGACCAATGTCCACGCGACGCAATCGCCCTCGATGGATATTCAGGTCTCCTCCAATTTCGAACGGCTGCTGTTTGAAGCGCATGGCCGCGATGCCAGCACGTTGCGGCGCCTCATGGCGCAGCTTTCCCAATCGCGCAGCTTTACGCTCGATCACGGCCCGCTTGCCGCGATTCGCGCCGAATTTGATGCGGCAAGCGTCAGCGAAGCGGAAACGACCGGCGAGATTGCACGGGTCTGGCAAAAGAGCGGCATCCTGATCGATCCGCATACGGCCGTCGGCGTTAGCGCCGCGCGGAAATCGAAAGACAGCCCAAGTCCAATCATCGTTCTTGGCACCGCGCACCCCGCGAAATTTCCCGACGCCATCGAGAAAGCGACGGGCGTGCGGCCGCCCTTGCCGCCGCATCTTGCGGATCTTTTTGAGAAAACGGAGCATTTTACGATTCTCCCCAATGATCAGGCCGCGATAGAATCCTTCATTCTTGAACGTGCGCGCGCGGCACGAGACGGGGAAAAACCAGAGGAAAGGGCCGCATCATGAGCGTCGAAGTCACCAGATTGCCTTCGGGCCTGCGGATCGTCACCGATGCCATGCCCCATCTCGAAACTGCCTCGCTCGGCGTCTGGGTCGGCGCCGGATCGCGGCACGAGGGGGCCAATGAGCATGGGCTCTCACACCTCCTGGAGCATATGGCCTTCAAGGGCACACGGCGGCGCTCGGCCCGCGACATAGCGGAAGAAATCGAGACGGCGGGCGGCGATCTCAATGCCGCGACAAGCACCGAACATACCGCCTATTACGCCCATGTCCTAGCCGCCGACGCGCCGCTCGCGCTCGACATTCTCGCCGATATTCTCACCGAGAGCACTTTCGACAAGGAGGAGCTCGAGCGCGAAAAAGGCGTCATCCTGCAGGAAATCGGCGCGGTCGAGGACACGCCGGACGACCTCGTTTTCGATCTCTTCAATGCCACCGCCTTTCCCGATCAGCCGATCGGGCGGCCCATTCTCGGCACGCCAGAAAAGGTCTCAGGCTTTGGCCGGGACATGATTGGAGCCTATCTCGACACGCATTATCGCAGTGGCGCCACCGTGGTCGGCGCGGCGGGCGCTGTCGAACATGATCGCATCGTGGACGAAGCCGGCCGCCGCTTCGAAGGCCTCACACGCGATCCGGCCGACCCTGCCCCGCCAGCGCGCTACAAAGGCGGAGACATGCGCCTGAAGCGCAAGCTCGAACAGGCCCATATCGTCATCGGCTTCGAAGGCGTCCCCTATGATCATCCCGATCATTACGCGATGCAGGTTTTCGCGAATATAGCGGGCGGGGGCATGTCCTCGCGGCTTTTCCAGGAGGTGCGCGAGAAACGCGGCCTCGTCTACTCGATCAATGCTTTCCACTGGGCCTATTCGGATAGCGGTCTCTTTGGCTTTTATGCCGCGACCGGCGGCAAGGAGATCGCGGAATTAATGCCGGTCGCGCTCGATTGCGTGGCCGAGGCTGCCGCGACCCTGACAGAGACCGAATTGCGGCGGGCCAAGGCGCAGATGAAGGTCTCGCTTCTGGCGGCGCTCGAATCGCCGGGCGTTCGGGCCGAGCAGATCGCGCGGCAACTGATCGCCTTCGACCGGGTTTTGACACGCGAAGAAATCATCGACCGGATCGACCGGATCGAAATTGCGGATGTGCGCCGCATTGGTGCCCAGGCCCTGAGAACGGCGGCGAGTGTCGCCGCGATCGGGCCGGTCACCAAGGTTTTCACGCCCGACCGCATTGCCGAGCGTCTGGGGGCGATATAGAGGGGAAAACGGGTGGCTCTCTTCCGCCTTGGGCCGACGAGCGAAAATGCCACTTATGTGCG
>DASQCU010000210.1:0-2675 GCA_035634575.1 Beijerinckia sp. | reverse complement strand
CGAGGGTATCCGCTCGCGGATTTGAAGTGAGCGGCACAGGTATCGCTTCTTTCGAAATGGCTCGTTCCGAAAGTTTTAACTAATTCGGATCAACATCGAGATCGGAGGTGTATCATGCAGGATCACGACCTTGTTTCCGATGGCTTCCTTGCCCTGACCGCGGCAGGCGTTGCACTTCTGTGCTCAAGCCTCCTGGCATTTGCCTTCGTCTGAGCCGTCCATCGAAAAGCCGGGCGCGCAAGCCGATTCTGCCGCCCGCACGCCGGAAGTTGCCAGTCCCTCCCCCACGTGGTGTTTGGGCGGTGCGCCACCAAGTGAGATTCAGTTGAGGCTCAAGGCAGGCGCGGACTTGCCTATCGGCCGATTCGCTTCCCGAGATCCCAGGCGCTTCCGCGCGCCTCGCAATCCTCGCCAATCTTCACCAATCGATATGCGGTCCATCCACTGCGGGCGCGGGTAGCGAGTTCACGGGTTCAGCCGATTTAGGTCTCCCTTCGCGTTGCCTTCAGGACCCGCGTGCGATAAGCGATTGAAATTCCTGGTTGGAAGGGTGGCCGAGTGGTTTAAGGCACCGGTCTTGAAAACCGGCGTGCCCGCAAGGGTACCGTGGGTTCGAATCCCACCCCTTCCGCCAGAAGCAAATTCCTCTGATGTCATTGGGCGAGGGTGCGCCCAATGATCCACCGATCGACATTGCTTGATCCTGTTGAAGAACCGCTCGATCAAGTTGCGCGCGCAGGCGCAAAGATCGATAAGGCGACCGACTGGATTTTGCGAATTGGCACCGCCCTTGCGCCTTATACCGACCGCAAACAGCCAGCCGAGACCGTGAGCGAAGTCCGGCAGCAGATGGCTGTCGTAAGGATGCCAGAACCGATTTCAAATTCCCAGGAATGGCTCCGGCAATACAAACCTACAAACGTCGATCCCGACAAGCAGCCACCGGCATCTATGATGCAGAAGTTTCAGCATGTCCTGCGGCAATCACACAAACTCGCCAACGAGGCGGGATCTGGGCTGGCCAAATGTCGCCTCTCCACCATGCAGGCCATCTTGCAAGCCTTGGGCAAGCGCGGCGTCGTATTGACACACAGGGGTGTGGAGTTGGTGTCCTAACTATTAGGCATTTTTTTCGCGAAATCGCAATTTCTTGGCGCTCGATAACAAGACCCGCATGCGATTAAGCATGCAAAGTGACCGCGCGCCTTCTCGGAGGCGTGGCGACCTTGACCACGAAGGTAGCCGCCCCGCCGATGACGAAGAGAAGCCTTCATCGGCGGGGCAATTCGGGAACGCCGGACGCAAAACAAAACCCCTGCCGGAGCCGCCACAGCAGGGATCGGCGGATAGGGGCGCCAAACAGGGGCTGTGCGCTGCGCCCGTGTTGGGTGTTACTTGGCGAACGCGTTGCCGCTTTGAACTGAGCAGCTTTGCGAGGAGACCGTCGCTGGCCCCGTGGCCGTAAACGTTATTCCATTGAGACCCTTCCAAACCATAGGGCCTTTGCTGCTCCCGAACATAACGCTCACTGTGCAGCTTTGAAAGCTGCTGTCGAAGGTGACGGTCATTCGCATTCCGGCGTTTCCCGAAGCCGCAAAACCGATCAGCTGTGAACCCGAAAACTGAAAGGAGCCGTGGTTTTCTTGCGGACCAAGCTCGCTATCACTGCCATATGAGCCGGCCCTTAAGGATATTTTGTTAAAGATGCGACCGGCGCTGCTGACATATAACGTCATGTAGTATATCCGCGGCGTGTTTTCTGACTTGCCGTCGGAACCGATGTTCGGGATCGATCGCGCAAACGAAACGTGGACCGTCTTATTGAGAAGGCCCGCGGGGGCAGCAAGCGCTGAGCCGAGGCTGAGACAAAGCGCGGCAACAGCAATTGCAAAACGCAGCATTCCAAAACCCCTTTTGTTGCAGCTCGAGCGCGGGCATTGGGGCGTTGCCTCAACGCTGCCGCCGTCCGTCATTCTGCTCCAGCCTCGCCGGAATCAATGCACTCCTGAGCCTGCTCGGCGGTTTCGAACTTGGCAATGCCATTGCCGACTTTGCCTCCTCTGTAGTTGTAGCCATACCCAGAATTTTCCGGCGCGAAGGGACACTTTCCAGCCGGTCTGTTTCATTCCGTCATGCTACCCGATCTTGTCCCGCACTGCCCTGGCGAGTGCCTTTGCCCGTTCCCGAGCCTTCTCGCTATCAACCTGGTCCGGACGGAAGCGCAGGATTTTTGCGTGAACGCCGAGCCTGTGCAAATTAGAGCCGCGCCTTCATGGCGTGGCGACCTTGCCAACCCAAGGAAGCCGCCCCGCCGACGTGAATAACCCCCCGTCGGCGAGGTTCGACGATGCCCCATCACTTTGACTGTCTGCCTATTCCAATTGAAGTCAGGCCGCACATCCGCGCCATGATGGCCGCAGGCGCCACAGATGAATCGCGGCTCTATATCGGACAACCTGGCATCATCCGGCCAGCGGTCGCCATTGATCGCGAGCGAATGGCTGCAGCGGTAGTCAGCGCAATAGACCAGCAGCCCACCGACGCCTTGTTCGCGCATGTCGGCAAAGGTGATCTTTCTGCGGGCGGTCCATGGCCCATGATTGCGCCGATCATGGCTGGGGTAAAGCCGACATTCCCTAGAACTCGGGAATGTCGCCTAATGACCCAAAGCGGAA
>DASQCU010000209.1:0-6639 GCA_035634575.1 Beijerinckia sp. | reverse complement strand
CGAGAACAGCGGACCGAGCACCGCGATGATCCAGAACGAGCAGGCAACGCAAGCCGCCGTGGCCGCGGTTGGCGACACGAACACAATCTTCGTCCCGCTTTGCACCGCGAGTTCTCCGGTCCTGACCGGAACCGGCACGATCGGCGCACCAACCGGTGCCGGCAACTGTGACGTGTATATCAACGCGGGCGACGTGCATCCGACAGCGGCGGGCCACGCCTATATCGGCCAGTGGGCAGCGAGCGCCTTCCTCTCCGCCAGCGTCGGCATGATTTAAGCTATCACCCGGTTGATTATATGGGGCGAACAACCAACGGCTCGACTGGAAAATCGGTGCCTTCACACCTAGATCTGCGCCGGTGACCGCGTGCCCCCTCCAGCATGTGGTCATAACGGGAGCCATCTGCTTCCCAGTGGTGCATCCGGGCGAAATTCCAGCTGTGCGAATTGCGCTCTGGGAGCATTATTTGTTCCTCCAATAGTCAGGAGCAAATGTCTGTGGCTTCCGGCAAAGATCTAGTTAGAGCCGATCGACGACCAAAACTCGCCACATTGGTTGGCTTTCTTTGTGACTTGGGGACATGTCGATGAAGGTCTCTTTCCTCTTTTTTGTGGCAATCTTGGTCTTTTCGCCTGCGCGAGCCCATAATTACTGGGGAAACGGGCACGAAGTTGACCAAGCCACGAAACAATTGTGCTGCGGCAAGAACGATTGCAAGGAGGTCGCCCCAGAAACCATGCACGTGACCCCCGCTGGGGTGTTCATCTTTGATGACACTGATCTCATCATCGATGTCTCCCGTGCAATGCCTTCTCCAGATGGCCGGATATGGCGTTGCATTTGGGGGGGTGAAATTCGCTGTCTCTTCGTGCCTTTTTCTGGTAGCTGAGCTAATGCGCTTCGCCGGATGGGTATCTCAGCCGCTCACGCTGGAAGTGGTTAACGCGGTGGTGACGGTGGGCACGGCTCGGCTTCGCGGGAATGTGGTTCTCTGGCGAGGCGAGAGGCGGCCATTTCGAGGATGATCATGGGTACTATCCACGAATTCAAGGTAAAGACCCTGAATGGAGAGGAAAAATCGCTGGCCGAATTTTCCGGTCAAGTGCTGCTTTTCGTAAACACGGCAAGCAAATGTGGCTTCACACCGCAATATGAGGGGCTCGAGGCGCTCTATCGGAAGTTTTCCCCGCGAGGTTTCGCCGTTTTGGGATTTCCTTGCAACCAATTTGGCGGCCAGGAGCCGGGCGACGCGGCGAAGATCGCGCAATTTTGTTCGCTGACCTATGATGTCACATTTCCCATGTTCGCCAAGATCAATGTAAATGGAGCCTCTGCCCATCCGCTCTATCAATTTTTGAAAGGCAAGAAAAAAGGCCTATTCGGTACTCAGTCGATCAAATGGAACTTCACAAAATTTATTGTCGACCGGCAAGGCGAAGTAAAGTGGCGGTTTCCCCCGGCGACGACACCCAAAGATCTTGAGAAACATATCGAGCTGCTACTTTAGATTAGGACAGATCAGCGTGAAGCTCCGGCGCCGCACGAGATTCGCAATGCGGTGCCTAGAGTGCGATCTGCATTGCCACTTCGCGTCGAGACGGCTAACACAAGGGTCACTGAAGAGTATTTTCAAAACGGAGGCGATTTTATGCCGTTGCGGCTCGATATAGGGAGCCCCGATTTCAGTGCTGCATTTCAGGCCCTTCTCGCCATGAAAAGGGAGGTCGCCGAGGATGTCGACCATGCGGTGCAGGCGATCATCGCGGAGGTGACTGCCCGGGGTGACGCTGCGCTCATCGCCTATTCGCAAAAGTTCGATCGCGTCGATCTAACAAAACTCGGCCTGCGGGTCAGTGCCGCCGAAATCAAAGAAGCTTCCGCTACTTGCTCTCCGGACGTTTTGGACGCGCTGCGCCTTGCGCATGGCCGTATTGTTGCTTTTCACGAGCGTCAGCGCCCCTCGGATCAATACTTCACCGATGCACTCGGCGTTGAGCTTGGCTGGCGATGGCGCCCGATCGAGGCGGTCGGCCTTTACGTACCGGGCGGCACGGCGAGCTATCCGTCTTCGGTTCTGATGAATGCGGCACCGGCCAAGGTCGCGGGCGTTTCACGCATCGTCATGGTCGTGCCCGCGCCCGATGGCAAAGTAAATCCCCTGGTATTCGCCGCCGCGCACCTTGCGGGGGTCGACGAGATTTATCGGGTTGGGGGGGCCCAAGCTATCGCAGCCCTGGCCTATGGTACGCAGACGATTGCGCCTGTTGCCAAGATTGTTGGTCCAGGGAATGCCTATGTCGCCGCAGCCAAGCGGAGGGTATTCGGGGCCGTTGGTATAGATATGATCGCAGGGCCTTCCGAAGTTTTGATCATCGCCGACAAGAACGCAGAACCGGAATGGATTGCTGCAGATCTTCTCGCGCAGGCTGAGCATGATGCTGCCGCTCAATCCATTCTCATCACCGATGACGTGACCTTGGCAGATGCCGTGGAAGCTGCGGTTGCGCGTCAATTAGCGACTTTGCCACGCAAGGATGTTGCAGAAGCCAGCTGGCGCGACTTTGGCGCGATTATCCTCGTGCGCAGGCTTGAGGAGAGCATCGAACTCGCTGACAGGCTTGCCTCAGAGCATCTCGAAATCATAGCTGCGGATGCGGAAGGTTTGAGCCGGAATATTCGTAACGCGGGAGCGATTTTTCTGGGCGCCTATACACCGGAGGCGATCGGCGATTATGTCGGCGGTTCAAACCATGTTCTCCCGACCGCGCGTTCCGCGAAGTTTTCGTCTGGTCTGAACGTTCTCGACTTCATGAAACGCACATCGATTCTAAGATGCAGTCCGGATAGTCTGGTCGCGCTTGGGCCTGCTGCCGTAGCCTTAGGCCACGCCGAAGGCCTCGACGCCCATGCTCGCTCCGTCGCGCTCCGTCTCGATCAACGAGTATCATGAACATAGCCGATCCGGCAAAGCGCAATCGTCTCGCGTCCGTAACGCTCGATGAGGCCTCGATCGGTCGTGGCACCGCGGACCAGGAACATGAGCGTCAAATTGCGATCTATGATCTTCTCGAGGAAAATTGCTTCGCTCTCCCTGATCAGGACGGTGGTCCGTACAATCTGAAGATTGCTTTGCACGATGCAAAGCTCGCCTTGGAGATCAGCGATGAGGCCGGTACGTCGCTCGCTGTCCACATCCTTTCGTTGACGCCGTTTCGCGGTCTTCTCAAAGATTATTTTCTCGTTTGTGAAAGCTATTATGCCGCGATCCGAACGGCAATGCCGACGCAGATCGAAGCAATCGATATGGGTCGCCGCGCGATTCATAATGAGGCGGCGGAGCTTCTTATGGAGCGTCTGAAAGGTAAGATCGACTGTGACCTGGACACTGCAAGGCGTATTTTTACGCTTGTGACAGCTCTCCATTGGAAGGGCTGAGGCCGAATGCCGAGCACACGGGCAAGCGGGGTGCGGATACTATGGTGAGCGCGGTCAAAGGCCGCCCGCAAGCCGTGCTCTTCGCCTGTACACTTAATGCGGTGCGCTCCCCCATGGCCGAAGCATTGGGGCGCCATTATTTCGGTACTCAGGTCTATTTCTCTTCTGCGGGGGTCAAGCGCGGCGAAGTAGATCCATTTGCCATCGCTACGCTGGAAGAAATCGGCGTCGACATGACTAAACACAGGCCTCGCATTTTCGACGACCTTGAGGATTCCTGTTTCGACCTTGTCGTGACGCTTTCACCGGAAGCGCATCACAAGGCACTTGAATTTACCCGCACCTTGGCGATCGACGTTGCCTATTGGCCGACAATCGATCCTACTGTCGTTGAAGGCAAGCGCGAGAGGATCCTCGATGCCTATCGTAATGTACGCGATGGTCTCATAAAGCGGATCGAGGAGCTTTTCGATTATCGGCCCATGGGCAATCTCTAATACCACAGGTCATAAAGAATGACCCGTGGTGCCACTCTCGAATTTTCGGCTCAACCCTTCGAGAAAAGGCGAAAATTCGAGAAAGGAACCAAGGATCGCCTTTTTACGATCCTTTGTACAAATTATGATCTTGCATTGGACGAGTGATCTCGAAAGCGTGCCGATCGTGCCGTTAGACGGCGCGGTTGTGCTTGTACTCTGTCTCGACGATCCAAATATTGTCCCATTCACGCGCTTGCTTCCGGGGCCGCTCGATCTCTTGCGTGCGGAGATTTATGCGGGAGCGGACAAAGCCTATTTCCTCGCGCGCCGCTCGGTCTTGCGGCATCTCATTGGTAAGTGGTTAGGCTGCCAGCCAGAGACGGTGATGATCGCGCCAGATTCAGAGGGCGCGCCACTAATCATGGCGCCAGATGTCAAATCGTTTATCTCGGTGACCGCGCGTGGCGCGCTTGCCGGTTTCGCCCTGGCATCATGCCGCGTTGGCATCGATCTGGAGCCGCCAGGGGCGCCGCAACCGCCGGCCTGGAACATTCTACATCCCGCGGAGCGTGAAAGACTTCTCCCTTTGGACGCTGCGTCGAAACATGAAGCTTTTCTGCAATGTTGGACGCTCAAGGAAGCCTATCTGAAAGCCTTGGGCGTAGGCCTTCGCCGTGAACCGTCCCAAATCGAGACGCTGATTGCTGATCCAGGAAAATGCGGTCTCGTCGACCACGACACCCAGCTTTCCCTTGACACGTGTGAATGCCGCCGCCTGAACATTCAGGGCCGGAAAATGGCAGTGGCCTGCGTGGTCATGCCGGATCGAATTATTTAGCCGCCTAGATGCGCTCAGGAAAAGCCTTCGCCAGCGCTTGCTGATTCGCTTCTATCACCCCGCGTTCGGTGATCAGACCTGTCACGAGGCGCGCAGGAGTCACGTCGAAAGCATAATTGAGTGCCGGGCTCGCCGGGGGTGTCACACGAACCGTTGTAAGGCGGCCATCGGGGGCAAGGCCAGGGATATGGGTGACCTCTTCGGGCGATCGCGTCTCTATAGGCACTTCAGCAACACCGTCGTGAATGGCGAAATCAATGGAAGGCGACGGCGCGGCCACGAAGAAGGGCACATTATTATCCTTCGCGGCGAGCGCCTTCAGATAGGTGCCGATCTTGTTACAGACATCGCCGGCAGCGGTGGTGCGGTCCGTGCCGACGATGACAAGATCGACCTTTCCGTGCTGCATCAAATGGCCGCCCGCATTGTCGACAATGACGGTATGCGCCACGCCATGCTTTCCTAATTCCCAAGCGGTGAGCGAAGCGCCTTGATTGCGTGGCCTCGTTTCATCGACCCATACATGCAGGGCAATCCCTTCTTCATGGGCCTTGTAGATCGGCGCTGTGGCGGTCCCCCAGTCGACGGTCGCGAGCCAGCCTGCGTTGCAATGGGTCAGAACGTTGACGGGCTGGCCTCCTTTACGCGCGGCAACGGCGCGAATAAGCGTAAGCCCGTGCTGTCCGATGGCCTCGCAAAGGCCGACATCGTCTTCCGCGATCTCCCCGGCGCGCGAAAAGGCTGCATGCGCCCGCTCGTCGGGTGGCAGAAGTAAGACATGCATTCGCATTGCTGCCAATGCCCATTGAAGATTGACTGCGGTTGGCCGTGTCGCGGCGAGAATGGCGCAGGCTCTGTCGAGGTTGGCATCGGTAGGCTCTTCGAGGAGCGCAAGCGCGACGCCATAGGCCGCTGTCACACCGATGAGGGGGGCGCCGCGCACTTGCATGTCCTTGATTGCGCGCGCTGCGTCCAGGAGATTTGTGAGCCCCACGGTTTCGAAGACATGGGGTAGCTTGGTTTGGTCGATAATATGAACCGTTCTCTGGTCCTCATCGACCCAGATCGTCCTGAAAGGCTTGCCGTCGACGCGCATTTCTTCTCCCTTCCTGCGCGCGAGCTTTACCGCAGGTAGGGGTAAGTTGTCATGCCCCTGGATTCAGGCCAAACCGGCCCGATCTATATTTGCCTCCATCGGCCTAGCAATTGCTGCAAATGCTCCTCTGTTCCATCTCGTCTCGCCGCTGAATGCGCCGGTCGAGTTCGGTCTGGCCCGCGCCTTGTGAGACACCAGGATGCGGAACAGTCTGGCCCGTCGAGGTGATATTTTGACCCCTCAACAAGCTTCCGCCGCTAGGGCTCTCTGGCGTATTCGGCGCCATATTTTGCGCTTGCGCCACGAAAATGACCATAGTTGCCGCCAGCAAGGAACCCAAGAAGAGAATTTTCGCCATGATTGCCTCCTAGCCCACTTAATTGAATGCGGCAGGTGCTGGGAAGTTGCAACTTTGCTCCTCGTGCGCCTGCTGAGCCTGCGATGGCTGGCGGCTTGGGCGTCGATCAACCGTCTCGATTGCGCCTTTTTTCGTTAACGCAGCCTTCAGGAAATAAGTGCAATCATGGTTACTGAGCTCCTATCTTAGCGCTTCGTATTGGGGCGCCCATCTGCTCTTATTGTTGTCTGGTTGCTCTTTTAGGCGATCAAACAGCCCAATTGGTCAGAAAAGCCGCTCAGGAAGGCGCGCGCATGGACACTTCATCCGATAATGGCGGTTCCGAATTCGACGGCAATAGGGCCGGTCATTCTTCGCCTTCCGGTGCCGGCGAGTCGGGTGATGAGGTTCAACCGGCGAAAGGAAAAGGTCCGGGTCGCGGGGGGGCATCGT
>DASQCU010000208.1:0-6073 GCA_035634575.1 Beijerinckia sp. | reverse complement strand
GTTTTGAAACGCTTCGACCGGGAGGATGGCCAAGCTTGGCACATAATCCAGTCGAAACGGTCTATCTGGGTTAGGAAATAGCAGGGGGTGTGCCGGGCGACTGGGCCTCAAACTCCGGCTTGCGTGACGAGCTTTGTGACCAGATAGGCTTCGATGGCCTCCGAGCCGCCTTCGCTGCCATAGCCGCTGTCCTTCACGCCGCCGAAGGGAAGCTCGGGCAGGGAGAGGCCCAGATGATTAATGGTCACCATGCCGCTTTCGATTGCGCCGCCGAGCGCCGTCACCGTCTTGGTGCTCCGCGTGAAGGCATAGGCGGCAAGGCCATAGGGCAGGCGGTTGGCTTCGCTCAAGGCCTCGTCGAAATCCTGGAATGAATTGACGATGGCCACCGGCCCGAACGGTTCTTCGTTCATGATGCGGGCCTCTGACGGCACTTGCGCGAGAACCGTCGGCTCGAAGAAATAACCCTTGTTGCCGATGCGGTTGCCGCCGGTCGTAAGATTGCCGCCGTGTTTGAGCGCATCGGCAATCAGGCTTTCGAGCGCCGGAATGCGCCGCTCATTGGCCAAGGGGCCCATCTGGGTCTCCTTGTCCAGACCGTCGCCGACCTTCACTGACTTGGCCGTGGCGGTGAATTTTTCCAGGAAATTGTCATAGATCTTTTCCTGAATCAGAAATCGCGTGGGCGCGATGCAGACCTGTCCTGCGTTCCGGAACTTTGCGGCAGCGAGCAGCTTCACCGCGCTCTCGATATCGGCATCGTCGAAGACGATGGCCGGTGCATGGCCGCCGAGTTCCATCGTGACCCGCTTCATATGCAAACCGGCGAGCGCCGCGAGTTTTTTGCCAACCGCCGTCGATCCGGTGAACGAGATTTTCCGGATGACTGGATGCGGGATGAGATATTCGGAAATCTCCGACGGCACGCCATAGACGAGATTGATGACGCCCGCCGGTACGCCCGCGTCCGTAAAGGCGCGGATCAATTCGGCTGGCGAAGCGGGTGTTTCTTCCGGCGCCTTGACGATGATCGAGCAGCCCGCCGCGAGTGCGGCCGAAAGCTTGCGAACCACCTGATTGAGTGGAAAATTCCAGGGAGTGAAAGCCGCGACCGGTCCGACCGGCTCCTTGACGACGAGGCTATAAACGTTCGGCGCACGCGAGGGCACAACGCGGCCATAGGCGCGGCGGGCTTCCTCGGCGAACCAGTCGATCGTGTCGGCTGCCCCGAGAGTTTCCGTTCTGGCCTCGGCTAGGGGCTTGCCTTGTTCAAGGGTCATCAACGTGGCGACCTTATCGACCCGCTCGCGCAGGAGATCGGCGGCGCGGCGCATGATCTTCGAGCGCTCGAAGGCCGAGACTTGCCGCCAGACCTTGAAACCCTTCTGCGCGGCTTCGAGCGCCTGATCGAGATCGGGCTTTTCGGCATGAGCCACGACGCCGATCTGCTCTTCCGTGGCCGGATTGATCACGGCGATTGTTTTTTGAGCCTCGCCGCCTTTCCATTCGCCGTCGATCAGGAGAGAAACGTCGGAATACATGGGTCTATCCTATGAGAAGCGAACCAAGCTCTTTTGCGATGGATCGCTGAGCAGCGCATTTCAAAACACCGTGACGTCACCGGCGGCCGAATAATTTCTCGACATCGCTGAGGCTCAGTTCGACATAGGTCGGACGTCCATGATTGCATTGGCCGGAGCCGGGCGTGCGCTCCATCTCGCGCAAAAGCGCGTTCATTTCCTCAGGCCCAAGGCGGCGTCCGGCCCGCACCGAATGATGGCAGGCCATTGTTGCAAGCACGTGATCGAGGCGCTTTTCGAGTGTCGCCGCCTGGCCGTCCTCTTGCAGCATGGCCGCCAGATCGCGGACGAGCCCCTCCGCATCGCCGCCCTTCAAGAGCGCGGGCATTTCCCGCACGGCAATCGCGCCGGGCCCGAAGGTTTCAACAACAAGACCGAATTCTTCGAGCAGGGGCGCGGCATCCGCCACCCGTTCAACATCGCCCTCTGCCATTTCAACAATGGCCGGAATGAGCAATGTCTGGCGTTCGACCCCTTGCGCCGCGCGGGCTGTCTTCAGACGTTCATAAACGAGACGCTCATGCGCGGCATGTTGATCGACAATGACAATGCCTTGCCGCGTCTGCGCGAGAATATAGGTGTCGTGGATCTGCGCCCGTGCCGCGCCGAGCGGCGCGTCGATGGATTCCAACGCGGGCGCTTCCCTATGCGCGCGCGTGTCGGCGGCAGGTTGATCGAGACCCGCTAATCCCGGTTGCGCGGCTTCCGCAACGCCCGGATTGGCAGCATCGGGACGAGCCGGAGATTGCCGCCAATTCCAATTGGCGACAGGCGGCGTATGGTAAGAGCTGATCGCATTGCGGCGGGCGATCAGGTCGAGGGCCGCCGCGCCATTGGCGGGCGTTGCGCGATGCAGCGCATTTTGCAGGGTTTGTTTCAAGGCCCCGACGATAAGCCCGCGCACGAGTCCGGAATCGCGAAACCGCACTTCCACCTTGGCCGGATGAACATTGACATCGACCTCGCGTGGATCGCAGGTCAGGAAAAGAACCAGGGCGGGGTAGCGGCCCTGCGGCAGATAATCCATATAGGCGGCCCGCACCGCGCCGAGCAAAGTCTTGTCGCGCACCGGCCGCCCATTGACGAAGAGATATTGCGCCGAGGCATCGGCGCGATGCCAGGTGGGAAGTCCGGCAAATCCTTCCAGCACAAGATTTTCCCGCGCCGCCTCGATCTCCAGCGCGTTGGCGCGAAAGTCCTGCCCCAATATATCGGCGAGCCGCGTGAGCATTCCCGCGCCGCCTTCATCACAAGCCAGATAGTCGAAACCCGAGCTTTCCGTGCTCGCGAATGTGAAGCGCACGTTTTGATGCGCCATGGCGAGGCGTTGCACATGATCGGCGACAGTGCGCGCTTCAGCGCGATCGCTCTTCAGGAATTTGAGCCGCGCGGGGGTGCCTGCGAAAAGATCGCGGACCTCGACGCGCGTGCCGCGCGGCCCGCCGCAAGGCTGAACCACGCACTTGCGCCCCTGATCGATGCGCAGCGAATAGCCATTGGGCGCGACCTCAATGCGCGTTGCTATGTCGAGGGTCGCGACAGAACCGATAGAGGGAAGCGCCTCGCCGCGAAAGCCAAGTGTCGCGATGGAGGTCAGATCGCCATCAGGCAGTTTCGAGGTTGCATGCCGTTCGACGGCAAGATCGAGATCCTCGCGGCCCATGCCCGACCCATTGTCGATGACACGGATCAGCTTGCGCCCGCCCGCCTCGATTGCGACATCGACCCGCGTCGCGCCAGCATCGAGGGCATTCTCGACAAGTTCCTTCACCGCGGCAGCCGGCCGCTCGACCACCTCGCCCGCCGCGATGCGATCGACGAGAATGGGATCGAGACGGCGAACGGGCATGGTCTGTCTCGTTTCCCGTGCCGGGCGAAGGCTTTACCCGCTCACATTCCTTCCGGCCGGCCTGCCACTGCAACGAGGAGCTTCGCGTCGCCGAAGAGACGCTTCGCCACGCGCTTGGCGTCGTCCATCGTCACGGCGGCGATCAGCGCATTGCGTTCGTCGAGATATTCGACCCCGAAGCCTTCGGTCTGCAGATGGACGAGCTGGCCCGCGATCTTGGTCG
The DNA here is from genome assembly GCA_035634575.1 of Beijerinckia sp. GTDB lineage: Bacteria > Pseudomonadota > Alphaproteobacteria > Rhizobiales > Beijerinckiaceae > Beijerinckia. Next base: position 2,421 of record DASQCU010000208.1, on the reverse strand, counting down.
AAGTATCGAACCGCAGCGCATAGGAGCCGATGAGATATTTTCTGGCTTTGTCCAGTTCTTCTTCGGTCGGACCATCTTCGGCGAGACTGCGGATTTCGTTCTCGATGACCGACATGGATTCGGCCGCCCGCTCGTTCTTGGTCGAGGTGCCTCCGATGAGCATGGCTGCGTGATCGTAGGTGATAAGCTGCGAATAGACCGAATAGGCGAGGCCGCGTTTTTCGCGCACTTCCCGGAAGAGGCGCGCGGAAAAAATACCGCCGCCGAGAATATGATTGACGACCGTCGCGGCAATGAAATCGGGGTCCTTGCGGGCAATGCCCTGGCGTCCGAATCGGATCGTCGATTGCGGAATATCGACATCGACAATATGCCGCGTTCCTTCACCGGCAAAACCCATCGTGCCGATGATATCGAGCTGACCGCTCTCCGGTAATCCGCCGAAGACATCATCGAGATGACCGGCAAGGGTCGCAGCGTCGATCGCGCCGACGACGGCGATCTTCAACTTGTCGCGGGCGAGCACGCGCGCGCGCAGATCGATGAGATTGCCTTGGGCCAGGGTGGGCAGCGTCGCGAGATCGCCGCGCACCGGCAAGCCATAGGGATGGCCCGGATAGGAATAAGCGCGGAAGGTGCGGCCCGCGACATAATCGGGGTCATTTGCTTCGCGCTTCAGGCTCGCCATCATCTGATTGCGAACGCGTTCCAGAGGCTCGGCATCGAGCCACGCCTCATTCACCGCGAGGCGCAAAAGTTCGAAGGCGCGCGCCGTATTGCGCGACAGGGTTTGCATCCGCCCGCTCAAAACGTCGCGATCGGCGGAAAAAGACAATTCGATCGCGTCTTCGTCGAGAGCCTGGTGGAACGCATCCGCGTCATAGGGTCCCGCGCCTTCATCGAGGAGGCCAGCGAGAAGCGTGGAAACGCCGGGCTTGCCTATCGGATCCTGTGAGGCACCGCCCTTGAACGCCAATTCAAGGGCGACGAGCGGCACCGCATAATCCTCGACAAGCCAAGCTTCTATTCCGCCTTTCGAGACGACCTTCTGCACGGAGGCGGCGCGGGACGGGCTTTCGGTACTTGCGAGTGCGGTCATGGTTTTTTTCGATCTATTCAGAAGGTCTCGTTTCGCGCGGGATTGGACCACGCGAAACAGGAGGAAACAAGATTAACTTCAACCGGCAATCGGCTCGGCTTCCTTTGGCGGCGCGGCTTCCGCGGGCAGCAGGAAACCGGTCACGCCACGGCGCTTGTCGAGCCAGCGCGCCGCCTGCTTGACCTGATCGCCGGTGACCGCCTCGATCCGCTCGGGCCATTTGGCAACGTCCTCAAGGGTAAGGCCGGTGGCGAGCGAGGCGCCATACCAGCGCGCGAGGGTTGCCTGATTGTCCTGTGCATAAATCGCCTCGGCAACAAGGCGGGTCTTGGCGCGGCGAAGATCGGCCTCCGAAACTCCGTCATGGGCGACCTTGGCGATCACCGCGTCGATCGCGCTGTCGAGCTTTTCCAGGGAAACGCCCGGCGCTGGAACCGCATAGACATAGAAGCGTGTTTGATCGACCGCAGTGCCTTGATAATGCGCGCCTGCCGCAACGGCGATCTTGTCGTTCATCACGAGAGTCTTGAACAGGAGGCTCGTCTGCCCGCCGCCGAGCAGATGGGCGAGGACCTCAAGCGCTTCCGCTTCGCCCGGCGCGCCGGTCCGATAGGAGGGAACGAGGAAGACCCCCTGGTGGGAGGGCTGTTCGACCTTCTCGTCAGTGAGGCTCACGAGACGATGCGCACGGGGCTCCGGCTCGCGCGGGCGCGAGCGCTTGGGCGGTTCGCCACGCGCAGCGATCTTGCCATAGACATCTTCGGCGAGCGCGATGACTTCACTCGCCTCGACATCGCCCGCGACGACAAGGATCGCGTTTTCGGGCGTATAGAAGCGATCGTAATAGGCAAGCGCATCATTGCGATCGAGCGATTCGATCTCGTGGCTCCATCCAATGATCGGCTTGCCATAGGGGTGATGAGTGTAGAGCGCGGCCTGAACCGCCTCGTTCAGAATGTCGGAGGGATCGGAATCCGTCCGCATCCGCCGTTCCTCAAGGACGACATCGCGCTCGGGCGCGACCACCTCGTCCGTCAGGACGAGATTTTTCATGCGATCGGCCTCATATTCCATGCAGACGCGCAGATGATCCTTGGGGACACGCTGGAAATAGGCGGTGTAATCATTCGCGGTAAAGGCATTCTCCTGGCCGCCGAAATCGGCGACAAGCTCGGAAAATTTGCCTTGCGGATTATCTTTCGTGCCTTTGAACATCAAATGTTCAAGAAAATGCGCGATACCGGACTTGCCCAATGGATCGTCGGCGGAACCGTTGCGATACCAGACCATATGCGTCACGACGGGCGCACGGTGGTCGGGAA
>DASQCU010000207.1:0-4076 GCA_035634575.1 Beijerinckia sp. | reverse complement strand
GGGGTCGAGGTCCCGTGTGCATTGATGTAATCAATATCCGCTGGCGAAATTTGCGCCCGCTTGATCGCAGCGGACATAGCCCGAAAGGCGCCATCGCCGCTCTCTTCGGGCGCGGTGATGTGATAAGCATCGCCCGTCAGGCCATAACCGATGACTTCGGCATAGATCCTGGCCCCTCTTGCCTTGGCGTGCTCATAGGGCTCCAGAACGACGCAGCCCGCGCCTTCGCCCATCACGAAGCCGTCACGGTCCTTGTCGTAAGGGCGTGAGGCCTGCTTGGGCCGGTCGTTGAAGCCGGTTGACAATGCCCGGCAGGCCGCAAAGCCGGCAATGCCGATACGGTTGATCGCCGATTCTGCACCTCCCGCCACCATGACCTCGGCATCCTCGAGCGCGATCAGGCGTGCGGCGTCACCGATCGCATGGGCGCCGGTCGAGCAGGCGGTGACGACGGAATGATTAGGACCCTTGAGTCCATGAATGATTGAGACATAACCGCCAGCGAGATTTATGAGCCGCCCGGGAATGAAGAAGGGCGAGACCCTGCGGGGACCTTTTTCCTTCAAGACAATCGACGTCTCATAGATGCCGCCGAGGCCGCCTATGCCGGAGCCGATCAGAACCCCCGTCTTGATCTGCTCTTCATAGGTCTTGGGCTTCCAGCCGGCATCGTCCAGCGCCTGCGTCGCCGCAGCAATAGCATAGATGATGAAATCATCGACTTTACGCTGCTCCTTGGGCTCCATCCATTGGTCGGGATTGAAGGTCCCACCAGTGCCGTCACCTCGCGGAATCTGCATGGCGATCTTGCAGGCAAGATCGGAGGTTTCAAAACCTTGAATCGGACCAGCACCGCTCCTGCCGTCAAGCAAGCGGTTCCAGGTCGCCTCGACACCGCAAGCGAGCGGCGAAACCATGCCGAGACCAGTAATGACCACCCTTCGCATTTCAGGGCCTTGTCGAGATTGGGAAAAGGCTGGAGCCGGTTTCGGCGGCTCCAGCGGCGCCTTTGGGACAGGCGCACTCATTATTTAAGTGCCACTTCGCTTCAGTGACACCAGTTTATTTATGTATTCATCGGATGGATGATACATGATTCAGAACAAGGCAGCGCATTATGTCCACATGCGCGATCATGTTGTCGCGATGAGGCCCGCAAGCCAGGCTCCGGTTCGGCCCCTCACGCGGCCGTGGCCTTTTCGAGGAAGCGGATTGCGTCCCCCACCGTTACAATCGTCTCGGCGGCATCATCAGGGATCTCGACGCTGAACTCTTCCTCGAAAGCCATGACGAGCTCGACCGTATCGAGCGAATCAGCTCCCAGATCCTCAATAAAATTGGCATTGTCGACAACCTTGTCGGCATCGACACCGAGATGTTCTATCACAATCTTTCTCACGCGCTCGGCGACATCGCTCATGATCGTTTGATCCTCGTTTTCACTAAAGCCTGTTCCGTTCGGAGGAGACGGAAAAGCGCTCTAATTCATAGTTTTGTCGCATTGACCTCCCAACGAGCCTTGGTCTGACTCACCAGAAGATCCTCTCATTGCCGGAACGGGCCGACATCGATGCGCGGTGTAAGTTGCAAAGCACGACGCATTCGATTCGAAACAATTTTTCGAAAGTCCCTATGATCGCGACGGGGCACAAGTCCAGAGCCGTCCCCGTCCCTCCCCGCAAAGTCACTTGACCTACAACTTATTCGCCCGCAGCTTACCCGCGGTTCGTAACATACTTCATTCCGGTTGGCGAGAGCCGCTGCAGGGTTCCGCAACCTTGATCTAACCTGTTCAAATCATTGCCATTCCACCGTTTACATGCAAGGTCTGGCCGGTCACGTAGGAGGCCTCCGGACTCGCCAGATAGACAACTGCCGCCGCGACCTCGTCGCCGGTGCCAAGCCGCCCCATCGGCACAGAGGACAGGATGGCTGTCTTCTGCTTGTCATTCAAGACGCTCGTCATCGGGCTTTCGATGAAGCCCGGCGCAACGCAATTGACATTGACATTCCGACTCGCGACCTCGGCGGCGAGGCTCTTGTACATGCCGATCATGCCGGCCTTGGAGGCGGCATAATTGCCTTGGCCGGCATTGCCCGTCACCCCAACGACAGAGGTGATCCCGATGATGCGCCCAAAGCGGCGCTTCATCATGCCCTTGAGGCAGGCGCGCGTGAGCCGGAATGCGGCGGTCAGATTGACCGCAAGAACCGCATCCCATTCCTCATCCTTCATGCGCATGAAGAGATTGTCCTTGGTGATCCCGGCATTGTTGACAAGGATATCGAGCGAACCGAGCGCAGATTCCGCCACTGGGACGAGCGCTTCGACCGCAGCACTATCGGCGAGATCGCAGGGAAACACATGCACATTTGATTCGAGTTCGATACTGAGAGATTCGAGCGCTTCGCGCCGCGTGCCGGAAAGACCGACGATCGCGCCCTGGCGATGCAAGGCCCGCGCGATGGCCTGACCGAGACCACCGCTCGCGCCGGTAACGAGGGCCGTCTTGCCGGTAAGATCGAACATGAAAAGCTCCAGCTTGAGATTTCAGCCTGCCCCTGTCAGCCCTGCGCCTTATAGGCATCCAAATCGGCCGGCGTTCCAACCGACAGGCCACGGGCTTTGTCGGTGATGCGCTTGACGAGACCGGTGAGCACTTTCCCGGCGCCGCATTCGACAAAGAGCGAAACACCCTGATCCGCCATGAACTGGACGCTTTCGCGCCAGCGCACGGTGCCCGTCACCTGGGCGACGAGAAGCTTGCGAATCTCTTCCGGATCTCTCACCGGCGCAGCCAGCACATTGGCGACAAGCGGCACGCAAGGGGACGTGATCGCGGTCTCTCCCAGCGCCGCCGCCATGGCGTCCGCCGCAGGTTGCATGAGCGCGCAATGGAAAGGTGCGGAGACGGGTAAAGGAATCGATTTCTTCGCGCCTTTGTCCAGGGCAATTTCCATGGCCCGATTGACCGCCGCTTTTGAGCCGGAGGCGACAACCTGGCCGCCGCCATTATCATTGGCTATCTCGCAGATTTCGTCCCCGCCCGTCTCCTCGGCCGCCTGCCGCGCTACCGCCAGCCCCGTCTCATAGTCGAGGCCAAGCAGCGCCGCCATGGCGCCAACGCCGACCGGCACAGCATTTTGCATCGCCTGCCCGCGCAAGCGTAAGAGAACAGCCGTTTGCGCAATCGTCAGCGAACCGGCTGCGGCAAGCGCCGAATATTCGCCAAGCGAATGGCCCGCCACATAGCTCGCATCACGCGCCAGATCGAGCCCGGCCTCCGCCTCGAGCACGCGCACAGCTGCAAGACTGACCGCCATCAGAGCCGGCTGTGCATTGGCCGTCAAGGTAAGGTCCTCAACCGGACCTTCAAACATCAAGGCCGAGAGCTTCTCGTGCAGAGCCTCGTCCACTTCGGCGAAGACGGCGCGCGCCTGTGGAAAAGCCTCGGCCAGAGCCTTGCCCATACCGACAGCCTGCGATCCCTGGCCCGGAAATACATATGCCTTGGACATGGTGAGCCTTATTTTTGCTGCGCAGGTGCGAGTGACATTGCCGTGGCTTCAAGTCAAGCGGGCGTCCGCAAAATGCGGTTGCTCTGCTTGCACCAGTTTCAACATCGAGTCTAGTTTCCCGAATAGATAGAGAATCGGGTATCTTATAAATGCTGGACGTTCCCGGAAAAGCCTGCGGCGAATGCAGCCTTTGCTGCAAGGTGCTGGAAATCACCGAATTTACGAAGCCCGCGGGTCAGTGGTGCGAGCACTGCGGCAAGGCTTCCGGGCAAGCTGGCGGCTGCCGCATCTATGAGACGCGCCCCGAAATCTGCCACGATTACGAATGCCTGTGGAAAAGCGACCGGGGCATGAGCGCGCAAATGCGGCCCGACAAGACCGGCACGATCCTGATGGAAGATCCCGATTCCGATGAATATCGCGCCGTTTGCGATCCGGCAAAGCCGCTTGCCTGGCGCACGCCCCTCGTTTTCAAGCATCTCGTGGCCATGGCGAAAAGCGGCCGGCTCGTCGTCGCCAAGGCGGGTTTGAAATCCTGGCGCATTCATGCCAATGGC
>DASQCU010000206.1:0-3774 GCA_035634575.1 Beijerinckia sp. | reverse complement strand
GATTTTCCGATGCGCGCCGGCCTGCCCAAGAAGGAGCCGGAGCTTCTTGCCCGCTGGGCCGAGATCGGCCTCTACGAGCGGCTGCGCGAGGCGGGCAAGGGCCGGCCGAAATTCGTGCTGCACGATGGGCCACCCTATGCCAATGGCAATATTCACATCGGCCATGCGCTGAACAAGATCCTGAAGGATCTCGTCACCCGCTCGCAACAGATGGCCGGACGCGATTCGAATTATGTGCCGGGCTGGGACTGCCACGGCCTGCCGATCGAATGGAAGATCGAGGAACAATATCGCGCCAAGGGCAAGAACAAGGATGACGTGCCGGTCGTCGAGTTCCGCCGCGAATGCCGCGCCTTCGCCGAACATTGGGTCGATATTCAGCGCGAGGAATTCAAGCGGCTTGGCGTGACGGGCGATTGGGCGCATCCCTATCTCACCATGAGTTTTCCCGCCGAGGCACAGATCGCCCGCGAAGTCATGAAATTTGCCGCCAATGGCACGCTTTATCGCGGCTCGAAGCCCGTGATGTGGAGTGTCGTCGAAAAGACCGCGCTCGCCGAGGCGGAAGTGGAATATGAAGACCACACCAGCGATACGGTCTTCGTGGCCTTTCCCGTGCAGTCGTCCGATGCCGAACTCACTGATGCGCGGGTCGTCATCTGGACCACGACGCCCTGGACGCTGCCCGCCAATCGCGCGATCAGCTTCTCGTCCAAGATCTCCTATGGGCTTTATCGCGTCACCGACGCGCCGGCGGAGAATTGGGCGAAACCCGGCAGCACCTATATCCTCGCCGATAATCTCACTGATAGCATGTTCAAGGCGACGAAGGTCGCAGGCTTCGTGCGGCTGCGCGACGTGCCGCCCGAGACCCTCGGGAAGCTCACTGCCCGCCATCCGCTCGCAGCCACAATCGAGGGCTATCAATTCACGGTCCCGCTTTTCGACGGCGATCACGTCACCGAGGATACAGGCACAGGCTTTGTCCATACCGCGCCCGGCCATGGCCGCGACGACTTCGACATCTGGATGGCGAATAATCGCGTCCTTGCGGGCGAAGGCATCGACACCCGCATCCCCTATACCGTGGATGCCGATGGCTATTTCACCGAGGAAGCGCCGGGCTTCACCGGCCGCCGCGTCCTCGACGACAAGGGCAATAAGGGCGATGCCAACGAGGCCGTGATCAAGGCGCTGATCGAGGCGGGAAACCTGATCGCGCGCGGGCGCCTGAAGCACCAATATCCGCATAGCTGGCGCTCGAAAAAGCCACTCATCTTCCGCAATACGCCGCAATGGTTCATCGCTCTCGATAGACCTATCGCCGGTGAATTTTCGCAAGAGGGGACGAGGAGCAACGCCCCTACCCTGCGCGAAATCGCGCTCGACGAAATCAAGCGGACGCGCTGGTATCCGGCGGCGGGCGAGAACCGCATCACCGGCATGATCGCCAATCGGCCCGATTGGGTCGTCTCGCGCCAACGCGCCTGGGGCGTGCCGATTGCGGTCTTTGTCGATAGAGAATCGAAGGAGATCCTTGTCGATCCAGCGGTTAATGCGAGAATCGCCGAGGCCTTCGAGGCGGAGGGCGCCGATGCCTGGTTTGCCGAGGGCGCGGCGGCGCGTTTCCTCGCGCCCGAACACGACCCGGAAAAATTCGAAAAGATCAACGACGTGCTCGATGTCTGGTTCGACTCAGGCTCGACCCATGCCTTCACGCTGGATGATCCGGTCCACTTTCCAGGGCTTGCTGGCATCAACCGAATCCGCGATGGCGGCCCCGACGAGGTGATGTATCTCGAAGGGTCCGATCAGCATCGCGGCTGGTTTCATTCCTCGCTGCTCGAATCCTGCGGCACACGCGGACGAGCTCCCTATGACGCGGTTCTGACCCACGGTTTCGTCCTCGACGAGAAGGGCCAGAAAATGTCGAAATCGCTCGGCAATGTCACCGCGCCGCAGAGCGTGATCAAGGATGCTGGCGCTGATATTCTGCGCCTTTGGGTTGCTGCCTCGGATTATTCCGACGATCTACGCATCGGTCCTGAAATCCTGAAAACCTTTGTCGAGACCTATCGCAAACTGCGCAATACGATCCGCTGGATGCTCGGCACGCTTGCCCATTACGATGTGAAAACCACCGTGGCGCCGGAAACCATGGGCGAGATCGAAAAGCTGATGTTGCACCGGCTTGCTGAACTCGATGGCGAGATCCGCGATGCCTATAAGCGCTTCGATTACAAGCGCGTGGTGGCGCGTCTGTCGGCTTTTCTCAACACCGATCTTTCGGCCTTCTATTTCGACATTCGCAAGGACACGCTTTATTGCGAGCCGCCGTCGAGCCACAAGCGCCGCGCCGCGCTCGAAGCGATCGAGCAGATTTTCCGCTGTGTCACGCTTTGGCTCGCGCCGATTCTGGTCTTCACCAGCGAAGAGGCTTGGCTCTGTCGCTACAACGAGGCGGTCTCCGTTCATCTCGAAACCTTCCCCCAGGTCCCGCCCTCCTGGCGCGACGATGAACTCGCCGCGAAATGGGAGAAGATCCGGCGCACGCGCTCGGTCGTCACGGGAGCGCTCGAGATCGAACGCGCGCAGAAGCGGATCGGCTCGTCCCTCGAAGCCGCGCCCCGCGTTTTCATCGCCGATGAAGATCTGCGCGCGCTCCTCGCGGGCGTCGATTTCGCGGATATTTGCATCACCTCGGATATTTCGATTGAGGCGGGGGAAGGACCGGCAGATGCGTTCCGGCTCGCTGACGTTCCCGGCGTCGCCGTTGTCCCGGCCTTGGCGCAGGGCCGCAAATGCGCCCGTTCGTGGCGGATTTCTCCCCTTGTCAGCAGCGATCCGGAATTTCCCGATGTCACACCGCGCGATGCCGAGGCTTTGCGCGAATTGAAAGCGGCGGGCTTATGGACCTGACACCGGGCCGGAGGGGATCGGCATGAGCCCGCGCCTTCTCGGTGCTCTCGCAGCGCTCGCGACTTTGACTGTCGATCAGGCCAACAAGCTTTGGCTGATCTTCAGCTATGGCATAGAGGCCCGTCAGCCGGTGCGCCTTGCGCCCTTTTTCGACGTGATCTACGCCAAGAATCCGGGGATTTCCTATTCGCTTCTGAGCGCCCATAGCGAGGCCGGGCGTTTCGCGCTCCTCGCCCTGACGCTGACCGCAACCGCGTTTCTGAGCGTCTGGCTTTGGCGCACGCGGAGTCCGATCGTGGCAACCGGCCTTGGTCTCATCGTAGGCGGTGCGCTCGGCAATGCCTATGATCGTCTCGCCTATGGAGGCGTGGCCGATTTCTATCATTTTCACATCGGCAGCTTCTCCTGGTACGTCTTCAATCTCGCCGATGTCGCGATCGTCGCGGGCGTTCTGTTTCTTCTTTATGATTCCCTTTTTGCGACAAGACCGGCGGCTGAAGCCGAAACGATCACGCACCGCTGACCCGCTTGCGGCTGCCACTAAAACGCCGTTGTTTTTTGTATCGTACGGGCCTGAGATCCCGGCGCGGCGCGTGCCACTGGTTCAGCCTGCCGAAATGCGCTAAAAGGAAAAGCTGAAGCCATTCCGCTTCAATTCGTTCCGGCCCCGGGTTTTTCTCGCTCGTAACTGAAAGAGGGTGGAATTCATGGTTTTCGACAAAGCTGGAGCTTGCCGCAAGCCGCTCGCTGCCGCCACAGCCACGATCATCCTTGCTTCCGCCTGGAGCCTGACCCCGGCACGGGCCTTTGAAGATACGAATACATTCAATTCGGTCCTGGGCTTCGTCGGTCTCC
>DASQCU010000205.1:0-3507 GCA_035634575.1 Beijerinckia sp. | reverse complement strand
ATCTGCGCGCCGCGGCCGCGCGAACCTTCGACGATCTGACCAAAGCACTCGGCGCAATCTGTGATTTGTTCAATCACACCGACTGCTTCAATTATTTCAAGGCCGCTGGATATGCTTACGATTAAAAGAGCGACGCTCTAGAGCGCCTTTCCAAGTGAAGGCGCCTCTTCCCCGGCCGCAGCGAAGCGGAGAGCCGGGGCCCAGGGGCAAAGGCTCTTAACGTAAGGCGCTTCGAAACATTTGGCGCTGGATCCCGGATTCCCTTCCACTTCGGGCCTTCGGCCCTGCGTTTCAGGGCTCCGGGAAAGGGCGAGGGCACTTCAGCGGCCGAGCATCCTGTCGCGCGGGCTGAGCGGCCTTTCGGGATTGGGCTTCTCGGGCCTGATCTGGAATTTGGTGATCTCGACCGGCACCCCGGTTGAACAGGAGACATCCGCCAATTTGACGTCCATATCGCCAGGGCCGGCGGAAAAATCGGCAATAGGGCTGCCATCGGGCTTCGTCGCGCGCACGAAGAGCGGCACGCCGACGTCTTTCGCAAGCACCGGATTCTCAACCGGCTTGATCGTGTCGCCCTCGAAAGCGGGCGAACCAAGCACGAATTCCGCTAGAAAGCCATTTCGAAGGACCGGCTTTTCGGGCGTCTGCGGTTGCGGGCAGGAATAGATGCGAAGCGTCGCCCCATCGAGAGCCGCCTTGATTTCTTCGATCCCGGATTTCGCGAAAGCTTCCGCAAGCTTCATTTTTTGGCACTCAACTCTTGGCACTCAAACTTTTAATGGTTTGGCCGCGCACAAGCAGCTGGCTGAACAGCAGGCAATGCGCCCGGCAATCTATCACGCATGTTTCAGCAGAAACAGCTTGAAGCTATATCGTTCATGATATAAGAATAGAGCGCTTCGCTCCTGGATCAAATACTGGGGCGCATAACCTGAAATTTATCAGGCTATGCGCCCCAGGCAAGTCAGGAGCTCCCGATCACGTGCCGAGCCTGCCGTGTCGCAAATCCGACAACTTAGGCTTGGAGCTTACGCGGTCTTCCTGGAAGCGAAATCGTCGTTCCAGTGATAGGTATTCTCGTGCGAGAGCTGGGTGATGCCAAACTTCTCGACCATCTTGTCACGCGGGCTGACCGGCATCACGCCATTCGCCACATCCGGACGGATCTGAAGCTTGGTGATCGTGACAGGCGCGCCCTTTGAGCAGGACACTTCGGCGAGCTTGATGTCAGAATCGCCAGGACCGGTGGAGAAATCGGCAATAACCGCACCGTCGGGCGTCGTGGCACGGGAGAAAAGCGGGGTCCCGACATTCTTGGCCGGAACCGGCTCAGCCTTCACGGCATCGCCATCGAAAGCCGGCGAACCCAGCACGAACTCGGCGAGAAGGCCATTACGGATAATGGGCTTGTCGGCGGTCGCGGGTTGCGGGCAGGAATAAACCTTCAAGGTCGCACCAGCGAGCGCTGCCTTGATTTCATCGACGCTCTTATTGGCATAGGCCTCGGCCAGCTGCATTTATCGGTCTCCTATATGTTGGATTGCAACCTCGAAGGCTAAGCAAATACCAGACCGTCACATGACCGACAAGACCAAAGCATAGCTTTTATGACGGTTTTCGCGCCAAAAGCTTGGCTATAAACACCAAAAGCGGCGTTTTGCGCCGCTTTTGCTTTTTTTAAACCTTAAGCACCTTTCGGGAAATGGACCACGGTGCCGCGGTGCTCGCCGGCCTCCTCAAGCGGCTCCTCACCGATGAAGAGTCCCTCCGAGTCAGCGCCAATCACGGCCTGCTCGCCGTCGTGGATCTCGCCCGCCAGGATCATTTCAGCGAGCGGATCCTGAACATTTTTCTGGATCACCCGCTTCAGGGGCCGCGCCCCATAGGCTGGATCGTAACCCTTTTCGGCAAGCCAGGCGCGCGCCTCCGGCTTGAGATCGAGCACGATCTTGCGATCCTCCAGAAGCTTGGCGAGCCGGGCCATCTGAATATCGACGATCGCGCCCATATCCTCCCGCCGCAGACGGTGGAACAGGATGATCTCGTCGATCCGGTTCAGGAATTCCGGCCGGAAATGCGCCCGCACGACCTGCATGACTTCATCATGAACAGCGGTCGAATCCTCGCCCTCCTTCTGCAGGACCAGGAAATCGGCACCGAGATTGGACGTCATCACGATCAGCACATTGCGGAAATCGACAGTGCGTCCCTGCCCATCGGTCAAGCGGCCATCGTCAAGAACCTGTAACAGAATGTTGAAGACATCCGGATGCGCCTTCTCGATCTCGTCGAAGAGCACGACCTGATAGGGCCGCCGCCGGACCGCCTCGGTCAAAGCCCCGCCCTCTTCATAGCCGACATAGCCGGGCGGCGCGCCGATCAGCCGGGCGACCGAATGTTTCTCCATATATTCCGACATGTCGATCCGGATGAGCGCGGCCTCGTCATCGAACAGGAAGGCGGCGAGCGCCTTCGTGAGTTCCGTCTTGCCGACGCCGGTCGGCCCGAGGAACATGAAGGAGCCAATCGGCCGATTGGGATCCTGCAAGCCCGCGCGGGCGCGGCGCACGGCGGTCGAGACCGCTTTCACCGCTTCGGCCTGCCCGACGACCCGCTTGGCGATGACGTCTTCCATCTTCAACAATTTGTCGCGCTCGCCTTCGAGCATTTTATCGACCGGCACGCCGGTCCAGCGCGAGACGACTTGCGCGACATGGTCGGCGGTGACGGCCTCTTCGACGAGAACATCGCCGCGTTTGGCTTCAGTCTCGGCGAGCTTCCTTTCGAGGTCGGGGATCACACCATAGGTGAGCTCGCCCGCGCGCTGAAATTCGCCGCGGCGTTGCGCCTGAACAAGTTCGTTGCGGGCCGCCTCCAGCTGTTCCTTGAGCTTCTGCTCCGAGCCGAGCTTATCCTTTTCGGCATGCCAGCGCGCCGTGAGGGCGGTCGATTTTTCTTCAAGATCGGCCAGTTCACCTTCAAGCCTGTGCAGCCTTTCCTTGGAAGCAGCATCGGTCTCCTTCTTCAAGGCTTCCTGCTCGATCTTGAGCTGAATGATCCGGCGATCAAGCTCATCGAGTTCCTCGGGCTTCGAATCGACCTGCATGCGCAGGCGCGAACTCGCCTCATCGACAAGATCGATTGCTTTGTCCGGAAGGAAACGATCGGCAATGTAGCGATGCGAGAGCGTCGCCGCCGCGACAATCGCCGCGTCGGTAATGCGCACGCCATGGTGCATTTCGTATTTTTCCTTCAAACCGCGCAGAATCGAGATCGTATCCTCGACCGTCGGCTCGGAGACGAAAACCGGCTGGAATCGCCGGGCAAGGGCTGCATCCTTCTCGACATGTTTGCGATATTCATCGAGCGTGGTGGCACCGACGCAATGCAATTCGCCACGCGCCAAGGCTGGCTTCAAGAGGTTCGAGGCATCCATCGCGCCATCGGTCTTGCCGGCGCCAACAAGCGTGTGCATCTCATCGATGAAGAGGATGATGCCGCCAGCCG
>DASQCU010000204.1:0-2166 GCA_035634575.1 Beijerinckia sp. | reverse complement strand
GCGCGGGCAATGGCAAGGCCTATCCGGAAGTCACGCTCGCTTTGAACGGCAGCGAACAATCGATCGTACGCGTCAACGCGAAAGGCGAAACGATCGTCTCCGTCGCGGTGCCGATTCAACGCTTCCGTGCCGTGCGCGGCGCGCTCCTCCTTTCAACGCAGGGCGGCGACATCGACCAGATCATCGCCTCGGAACGCTGGGCGATCATTCGCATCTTCCTGGTTTCCGCAGCCATCATGTTCGTGCTGTCGCTGTTTATCGCGGGAACCATCGCCGAGCCCATGCGGCGTCTTGCGGAAGCCGCCGACCGGGTCCGGCGGGGAACCAAATCGCGGCAGGAAATTCCCGATCTGACCGATCGGGCGGATGAAATCGGGCATCTTTCCGGCGCGCTGCGCGACATGACCAAGGCCCTCTATAATCGCATCGAGGCGATTGAGAGCTTCGCCGCAGATGTCGCGCATGAATTGAAGAACCCGCTGACCTCGCTGCGCAGCGCGGTGGAAACCTTGCCGATCGCGCGCACCGAGGAATCGCACCAGCGTCTGCTCGCGATCATCAAGCACGACGTTTCCCGCCTCGACCGCCTGATCACCGATATTTCCGACGCTTCGCGGCTCGATGCCGAACTTGCCCGCGCCGACATGGATGCCCTCGATCTCAGCCGCATTCTCGAGACCGTGGTCGCTGTGGCTAATCAGGTCAAGCGGGAGGATGGCATCCATGTGAGCTTCAGCATCGTGAGTTTTGGCATCTCGCCAAGGCCTCATCACGACGAGGACAAAGCCAAGCATGGATTTTTTGTGTTCGGCCATGATTCTCGGCTGGGCCAGGTTTTCACCAATCTGATCGATAATGCGCGATCCTTTTCCGCCATCGGCGGAAGCGTGCGCGTGATCTTGCGCCAGGCGAAGGGGCCGCGGGGCGGTGGCCATGCCCGCGATGGTTTCGAGATCATCGTGGATGATGACGGGCCGGGCATTCCGGCCGATGCTTTCGAACGAATTTTCGAGCGCTTCTATACCGACCGGCCGAACCAGGGCTTTGGCCAGAACTCGGGGCTCGGCCTTTCGATCTCCCGCCAGATCATCGAAGCGCATGGCGGCAGTATCACGGCAAGCAACCGGACCGGACCGGCGGGGGAAGATGAAGAGCCGCCGATCCTCGGCGCAAGATTCCACGTCTTCTTGCCAAGACCCAGATGATACTTCCAGCTGAAGCCTCAAAAAGCAGCGCGGACGCCGGTCTTCCCGCAACGCAAGAAGGAGCGGGCGCCTCATTCACTCACGCGACTGCAATCGTCATCGGCGAATCAGGCATTCTCATTCGCGGCGCTTCAGGCTCCGGCAAAAGCCGACTGGCCTTGGCCTTGCTTGATCTTGCCGCGCGCTCCTCCTGTTTCGGCAGACTCATCGGCGATGATCGCGTGAGCCTCGAGCCCCGCGGCGGCCGGTTGATCGTCCGAGGACACCCTTTGATCGCCGGCCAGATCGAGCAGCGCGGCGTGGGCATCCTGACTATCCCCTGTCTGGACAGCGGCGTTGTCCGCCTTGTCGTTGATCTTAAAGCCGAAATCCCGCCCCGCTACCCTGAGCCCGCCGATCGGGAGACTCTTCTGGCGGGTGTCAAGCTCCCTCTTTTGACCTTGCGGCAAGGCGTCGCATCATGCGATATGGCCTTAACCATATGGACCCGCCTATATCAACCATCTTGACGGATCACCGTTGATTCTTCTCTTGAATTACCGCTACCCTTTGACAAGATGAAGATTGGAGGGTGCAAGCTGGGCTGTTGCCTACGACCTTAGTCGAATTTAATGAGTACTGGATTTTGGGCTTCTCTTTTGGCAAATCGCCCACCGAGCAATTTGCCGGAAAGGCGCTTATCTGAATCGGTCAGGATTCAGGATTCCTTTCCAGCAAATCGCTCAAGGCGAGAGTAATTTGCCCAAAATGCACCGCCTGTTCCTTTGGAACGACGGCAGTTTTGAGCAAGCTTTGGCAATATGTTCGTTGCGGCGTCAATTCGCTTGCAGCGAACATGTTTTGATAGGGCAGAAATCGAAATAAGCAGCGAGAGACGCTGCGGGTCCCTTGGGCTTTTCCTTACAAGCGTGGTCCCTTCCCTTGACGAACAACTCTCACGTCAGCTTGGATCACGTACGGG
>DASQCU010000203.1:0-3263 GCA_035634575.1 Beijerinckia sp. | reverse complement strand
GCGCTCAAAGGCTGGATCAGGGCGCATGGCCAGAAGCCGGGCGAGGCGGGCGCCGCCCTCATGGCGCGCAACAAGTCCTTCATTTTCTTTGGGTTCGATGCAACCCTCGCGCCTGAAAGCGGTCCGATTGGTGGCGCGGGCGTCAGTCTCACGCCTTTGCGGTCGATCGCGGTCGATCGAACCATCTGGGCTTATGGCCTGCCGGTCTGGATCGCGGCGGATCTGCCGTGGCAAGCGCCGCAAGCCTCCCCCTTCCATCGCCTGATGATCGCGCAAGATACGGGCTCGGCCATCGTCGGCCCGGCGCGCGCCGATATTTTCTTCGGGTCCGGGGATGATGCGGGCGCACGCGCGGGCGATATTCGCCATGATAGTGATTTCATCATATTGCTGCCTGTCGAAGAAGGTCCGGATCCGTGAGCGAAAACGTGCCGCCTTCTGCGCGGGGTCGGCTCCGCCGTTTGAGCCCCGAGGAAATCGAGCTTTGGCTCCAGGTAACGCGCAGCGTGGTTCCGCGTCCGGGCAGTCTTTTGCCTCCTCGTGCTGCGCTGGCGCAAAGTACAGCAATTCCAATGCCTGAATCCAATTCGATCCCGGCGCCAGCCTCGCAGGGCGCCAGCGTCCCGGCGCCGCAAAATACGCCGCCGCCAATCCCTGCTCTGGCTCCGCTCGACCGCCGGTTGAAGCAAAAGCTCGCGCGCGGGCGCAGTGCGCCGGATGCGGCAATCGACCTCCACGGCATGTACCAGCATCAGGCTTATGTGGCATTGCAGCATTTTCTTTTGCAGGCCCAGAAAGATGGAGCGAAGATCGTTCTCGTCGTGACCGGCAAGGGCGAGAGGGAGAGGCTCAACGGCGAATCGGGCGTCTTGCGCCGCAGCGTCCCGCTATGGCTGCAGGCACCCGAATTTCGCCCCATCATTGTCGGTTTTGAGGAAGCTGCCCGTCCGCATGGCGGGACGGGTGCCCTTTATGTGCGAATCCGCCGCCGCGAACGCCTGCAGCAATTGAAATGACACCTTTCGGCGAAAAATTGCGCGAAATGCGCGCGGTGCGCGGCGTGACCTTGAAAGCCATGGCGGAAGCGCTCGACGTTTCCCCGGCCTATCTTTCCGCGCTTGAACATGGCAAGCGCGGCGTACCGACCTATTTCCTGGTGCAGCGGGTCATTACATTCTTCAACGTGATCTGGGACGAGGCGGAGGAACTTGTGCGTCTGGCGCAAGTCTCGGATCCGCGCGTGGTTGTCGATACGGCCGGCCTGACGCCGCGCGCGACCGAATTTGCCAACCGCCTTGCCAAAGCTATCGCCCGGCTCGAAGACGAGAAGATTGAAGCGCTTCTTGCCATCCTGCCTTCGGAAGGCCGCCGCAGGTGAAAATCTGGAACGAGAGCTCGACATGGCGAAAACTGATCTCGATTGGAAGCATATTGCCGCGCCCTCGCTCGCCGATTTCGAGACAATGGCAGAAGCTGCCTTCGCCAGCTTGCCGCACGCATTCCAGCGCCTCTGTCAAGGTCTCGTGATCCGCGTCGAGGATTTTCCCGATGACGATACGCTCGATGACTTGAACTGCGAGACGGAGTTCGACCTTCTGGGCCTGTTTCGCGGCCAGGGCCTTGCCCACGCGCACGCGACCGAGGCAACCGGGCAATTTCCGAACATGATCTGGCTCTATCGCCGGCCGATCCTCGATTATTGGGCCGATCACGAGGAGAATTTAGGGGCGATCGTCACGCATGTTCTCGTGCATGAGATCGGCCATCATTTCGGCCTGTCTGACGAGGATATGCACAGGATCGAGAAGAGCGCCGAGTGAACGAACACCCCCACGAAAAAAAGGGGCTGAATCTGCTGGGTGCGATTCAGCCTTGAAGTTGGCCACCCTGTCGCCTCGGACGTGGTCTGACCAGCACGCCCGCTTCTTCGCAGGAAGGCGTGTGAAGCGTACTTTTCACGCCGGGCTTGGCCTTGATCCCGATCAAGCGCAGCAAAGGGCGTCATTTCATTGCGCCGCGGGCCATGCTTTGCTACAGCCTTCGCAACCCACGCGCCGCGCATTTACATAAAGATCAGACAAATGGAAAAATTCTCGTCGCTCACCGGCGTCGCTGCGCCGCTCAAGATCACCAATGTCGATACCGACATGATCATCCCCAAGCAATATTTGAAGACGATCAAGCGCACCGGCCTTGGCAGCGGTCTCTTCGCGGAAATGCGCTTCAATGAGGATGGCTCGGAGAACCCCGATTTTGTCCTCAATAAGCCGGCCTATCGCAAGGCGCAGGTGATTGTCGCGGAAGATAATTTCGGCTGCGGCTCATCGCGCGAACATGCGCCCTGGGCGCTTCTCGATTTCGGCATTCGTTGCGTGATTTCGACGAGTTTCGCCGATATTTTCTACAATAATTGCTTCAAGAACGGCATTTTGCCGATCAAGGTCTCGAAAGAAGAGCTGGCGAAGTTGATGGACGATGCCGAACGCGGCGCCAATGCGACCTTGACGATCGATCTTGAAGCTCAGGAAATTCGTGGGCCCGACGGCGGGGTTGTGAAGTTCGACATCGACCCGTTCCGCAAGCATTGCCTGTTGAACGGCCTCGATGACATCGGCCTCACGATGGAAAAGGCAGAAAAGATCGAAGCCTATGAGGAAAAGGCCGCCAAGGAGCGGGTCTGGCTTTAAAGGTTCGATCCTTCAAAACAACGTCATTTGGCGATTTGTATCCAGTCGCACAACACCATTAATCAGCCAAGTGTCTGGATAACGGGAGTGGGTCCCCATCGCTAATAGCATCCCTCGTCTTGGGTATTCCTCGCCAAAGATGCGTTGTATTTCGTCGAGAGTCTTGGTCACACCATATTGCTTGGACCGATTGAAGAATGTTGCTTCCAACTCCCAATCTTGGCATGTACCTTCGCGTATCCCTTCATCAATTAGGTATCGATACTTGAAGCGATAAGGACATGGCTTGTATGGGGTTACCTGTTTGGCAAAAAGATCCGTCTGAGCACGGATAGCCTTGAACCGGCGGCTCTCTTCCGCGACCTCATCGTCATCCTTTTTCTCTATCTTAAATTCTAGGATTTCTGGTCTTAGAAGAGCGAGGCTCTTTCCCGCTTCTCGTTCACGGACAAGGCCGGTTACGATCGATTTGGCTAGAAATTTTTCGTGTTCAGCTTGCTTCAGTGACCCGACAATTTGGATTGATTGCTGATCCACGCGGCGACTTTCAATCCGCCGATCATCGTGAGGTACGCG
>DASQCU010000202.1:0-5316 GCA_035634575.1 Beijerinckia sp. | reverse complement strand
GGCGAATAAAGCGTGAATCTCGTCAGCCGAGCGATTGCCGTTTTATTTGGCTTGGCGGTGGCTCTTGGGGCCGCTGTCGTCTTCCTGCCTTTTGCAGCTTTGTTTGACCCGGCGACGCGCGAGGCGGCGGGTCTGGTTTTGTCGGCCTTCGGCGCCTTGGCGATGCACAATGCCGGCCTCTCCCCCGCAGCCGGGAGTGAGGCGATGACGGGGCTCGCCGCCTTGATCTGGAGCGTCGCTCTCGTGATCTGCGTGCTCCCTTTGGTGGTGACTGCCCTGATCGGCGAGGCCCTGCGGCTGCGCTCGGTCATATGGTATGCGGGCGTGACGGGCTTCTGCGCTGCGGCGGCGCCGTGGCTGGTGCGCGCGGTCCGTCATATGGAGCGGACGACGAGCGCAAGTCCGCACGAAATGCGCCTGGCTCTCCTGTTTTTTCTGACCGGCGTGGTATCGGGTTTTGTCTATTGGCTGATTTCGGGACGGCGGGCGGGGTTGGCCGATTTCTGACCCGAGCGCGCAAACTTTGCAGAAAATATCCTGGGGATGGACGGTTGCGATGCACGCAGCGCCGCATTATGGTCCTGCCGCCGGGCGCCGGTGATTTGGAATCAAAAACGGCATTTTGGGGCGTAGCCAAGTGGTAAGGCAGCGGATTTTGATTCCGCCATTCGGAGGTTCGAGTCCTCCCGCCCCAGCCAAGCCTGCGCCTGCCTGGGGCTAATCCGGCCAGCTTCCCTTCGACAAAAGATCTCGTCTTCATCGGGCTTGCGCTGCGCGCCTGTCGATCACGCCGCATGGAGCGCCGCAAGGGCTCCGATCAACCCCTTTTGGTGAAAATCTCCTTCCAAATGCCGCTTCATCTTGAGGAGCCACCGAAGCCTGCGTCTCGAAGGATGATTCCAGTATTCCCCTCGAGCGCCCTCGTCCTTCGAGACGCGCCTTTCGGCGCTCCTCAGGAGAGGGCTTGGTGCCGGGCGCGTTGTCCTGCGATGGCAGGCAATTCACAGGTTATTTTACCGCACGTTAACCTTAATCGCACAAGAATCACGCAGCCATTTCCCATGATTTGGCGACTTGCTGACCCTGATCTTCATTGACCCCCATAATATCCCATGCTATCCCAAATTGTCCCGTTTCGATTATCGGTTGTTCGGACCGTTGCGGCGTGCTTCGGCGCGCGAAGGACGCATCGTGCCTTGACAGGCAGGGGTTGGGGGAGTGGACCGCTTTGTCTCGCATTTCACCAACCGGCTCGATGCCAAGGGCAGAGTTTCGATCCCGGCGTCTTTTCGGGCGGTGCTGACCCGCGATGGGTTCGAAGGGCTTTATGTTCATCCTTCGATCGACGCGGAAGCTCTCGATTGCGGCGGTCATGCGCTGCTACGGGAGATCGACGAGCTTTTGGCGAGGCTTTCTCCTTATTCGGAGGAGCGGGACATGTTTTCTACCGCTCTCCTCGGCACGAGCGAAATTCTGAAGGTCGATTCGGAGGGCCGGGTGATCTTGACGGAGAGCGTCAAGACTTACGCGGGGATCGTTTCGGAAGTCACGTTCGTCGGGCAGGGGCACAAGTTTCAAATCTGGGAGCCGGGTCGTTTTCGCGCGCATCTCGAGGAGGCCAGAAATCGGGTGCGCGATTTGCGAAAACAGCTCAGTGCCAGACACGCGGCGCCGGAATTGCCGTCGCTGCGGCCACATGGAGCACGGGAATGACACCGGGTCGCGGCGATGAGATCGATCTCGCCGCTGGCGGACCGGCCCGGCACGTTCCCGTGCTTCGTGAGGAAGTGATGCAGGCGCTCGATGTGCATGAAGGCGGGCTCTATCTCGATGCGACCTTCGGCGCGGGAGGCTATTCCCGCGCGCTTCTTGGCGCGGAAGGGACCCGTGTTCTCGCGCTTGATCGTGATCCCACCGCCATTGCCGGGGGCGTTGAACTCATCAGGCAATCGCAGGGCCGTCTCAGCCTCGTGCAAACGCGCTTCTCAGGTCTTGTCGAGGCGGCGCGAGAAGAGGGGCTTGCCGGTTTCGATGGCATCGTCTTCGATATCGGCGTCTCATCAATGCAGCTCGATGAGGCGGAGCGCGGGTTTTCCTTCCGTGCCGAAGGCCCGCTCGACATGCGCATGGATCGCGAAGGTCAAAGCGCCGCCGATCTCGTCAACACGGCGGAAGAAAAGACCCTGGCCGATATTCTCTATTATTTCGGCGAGGAACGCGCCTCCCGCCGCATAGCGCGGGCGATCGTCGCCGATCGCGCCAAAAAGCCTTTCACCTCGACGGCAGAACTCGCTTCGATGATCGCGCGCGTCGTCCCCGGCAAGCCTGGCAATATTCATCCCGCGACGCGCAGTTTTCAGGCGCTGCGCATCGCGGTCAATGATGAACTCGGCGAATTGGTCCGTGCGCTCATCGGAGCCGAGGCCCTATTGCGGGAAGGCGGGAGACTTGCCGTCGTGAGCTTTCATTCCTTGGAGGATCGCATCGTCAAGCAATTTTTCGCCTCCCGCTCGGGACGCGGGAAGGCGGTTTCACGGCGCCTGCCGGGCGAGCCGGAGCCGCCCGAGCCGACCTTTGTTCTGCCGCCCAGACAGCCGATCGTGCCCTCGCTGGGGGAGGTGAACGCCAATCCCCGGGCGCGCTCGGCGAAACTTCGTTATGGCATCAGAACCGCCGCGCCCGCGCGCGGGACCGAGGAAGCTTTGATGCAGCTTGCCACCTTGCAAACAGGAAAGGGCCGCTGAAATGGTGCGCATCCTGAACCTTTTCGCCGTTCTGGCGCTGCTTGGCTCCGCGATCTACGCCTATTCGATCAAATATGAGACGATTTTCAGGGCCGAGACGATCGTCAAGCTGAAACACGAGATCAGGGCCGAGCAGGATCAGATCGGCATATTGCGCGCCGAATGGGCGCATTTGACGCGGCCGGAACGCATCCAGGCGCTCGCCGACAAGCTTCTCGACCTGCAGCCGGTTGCCCTGAACCAGATCGTCAAGGCCGATGCGCTGCCGGACAAGGCGGCGCGGGTCGATGCCATCGGCCACAAACTTGAATCGCTGGGTTTGAGCGAGCCGACCAACACGCCGGGCGACCGCGCGACGGGCGGGTCTACAACATCTACGACGCCGGCGAGATGAGAGGCGAACCCATGCACCCGGAAGTCGATCAGGCGCAAATGGATGAGGCGGATGGCGGAATTCCTCTCGGCCATCCGCCGATAAGTCGCCGGCTGCGCGTGAAGAATTTCCTGTCTGATCTGTTTTCGACCAAATTGGACAAGAGCACGCGGCGCATCAAATTCGTGGCCGCGATCTTCCTCGGCGTCTATGCCGTCATCACCGTCAGGCTCGTCTATTTCGGGATGCGTCCGGACGCGCCACAAAGCGTTCAGCGCGCTGCGGCCGATGCCATGGCCGCTTCGCGCCCCGATATTCTCGATCGCAACGGCGAAGTCCTCGCAACCGATGTCAAGGTCATGTCGGTGTTTGCTGAGCCGCGCCGCATCATCGACAAGGATGAAGCCGTCGAACTTCTGACCGCCGTCCTGCCGGATGTCGATGCGCGGGAACTTCGCGAAAAGCTCGGTTCGCGCAAGGGATTCATCTGGGTCAAACGCGCGATCACGCCGAAACAGCAGCAGGAGGTCTTCCGGCTGGGCCTTCCCGGCGTCGGTTTCCTGCCGGAAAACAAGCGTGTCTATCCGAATGGCCCGGTCGCGGCGCATGTGCTGGGCTTTGCCAATCTCGACGGGATCGGGATTTCGGGTCTTGAGAAATATATTGACGGCCAGGGGCTTGCCGATCTGCATGGGGCGGGATTCAGCCTGACGCAGGATGATCTGAAGCCGATCGTGACGTCGCTCGATCTCAAGGCGACCTATGCGGTGCGCGACGAACTGGCCAAGGGAATTGCCAAGTTCAAGGCAAAAGCGGGCGCTGCTGCCATTCTCGATGTGAATACCGGCGAAGTCATCGCCATGGCCTCGCTCCCCGACTATGATCCGAACACACCGGCCGACGCGCTCGATCCAAATCATATCAACCGGCTTTCGGTCGGCGTCTATGAAATGGGTTCGACCTTCAAGGCGATTTCCATTGCCATGGCGCTCGAATCCGGCAAGGTCAATCTCAACTCGCGGATCGACGCGCGGGATTCTCTGCGCTACGGCCGTTTTACGATCCATGATTTCCACGCCCAGCACCGGGTTTTGACCGTGCCCGAGGTCTTTACCTATTCTTCCAATATTGGCACCGCCCGCATGGCTTTGATGGTCGGCGTCGAAGGACACAAGGCCTTCCTGCGCAAGATGGGGCAGCTGACCCGCCTGCGCACGGAATTGCCGGAGACAGCCGATCCGCTCGTTCCCAAAAATTGGGGCGAACTCAATACAATGACGATTGCCTTCGGGCAGGGCCTCAATGTTGCCCCGATGCAGGCGGTTATGGCAGTGGGCGGCCTCGTCAATGGCGGCACGCTCATCACGCCCACCTTCTTGAAGCGAAACGAGGAGGATGCGAAGAGGAATGCGCCTCGGGTCGTGCGCCCCGAAACTTCGGAGTCGATGCGCTATCTGATGCGTCTCAATGCGGAGATCGGGTCGGCGAAAAATGCCGACATCAAGGGCTATTTCATCGGCGGCAAGACGGGGACGGCGGATAAAATTATCCACGGTCATTATTCAAAGGACAAGGTTTTTACGACTTTCATGGCGATTCTTCCGGCTGACAAGCCGAAATATCTTTTCATGACCTTGATGGATGAACCGCAGGGATTGCCTGAAACAGCCGGCTATCGCACAGCGGCGTGGAATTCCGGCTCGGTCACCGGCAAGATCATCGAGCGAACCGGGCCCTTGCTCGGCATTCCACCGCGTCTCGATCTGCCGGCTCAGCCCTTCCCGCTGCTCGCCAAGCTTGGCTATGGAATGGCCAATATTCCGCAAACGGGCAAGGGGGAGCATTGATGCGCCTCGCCGAGCTCTTTCCGCAAGCGCAGCTTCCCACGCCTTTCGCGGAGCGTGAGGTGCGCGGTATCGGCTCCGACAGCCGCGTCATCATGCAGGATTATGTCTTTTTCGCCGTGCCCGGCACCAAGGCGGATGGACTTTGCTTCGCGCCGCAGGCTGTCGAACGTGGCGCGCTTGCAATCGTCGCAGAACGCGCGCCGGACCAATCCTTCGAGACGGCTGTTTTCATCAAAGTCGATGATGTGCGGGCCGCTTTGTCGAAAGCCGCGGCGCGTCTCTATCCGCGTCAGCCTGCGACGATTGTTGCGATCACCGGGACGAGCGGCAAGACCTCGGTGGCTGCTTTCAC
>DASQCU010000201.1:0-5606 GCA_035634575.1 Beijerinckia sp. | reverse complement strand
ATGCCTGATAGAATCGGGATTTCTCGGTGAGATTCAGGATTCGGATCGCCTCAAGGATGCGAAGCGTGCCAATCGCATCAGAATTGGCGGTATATTCAGGCGTCTCGAAACTGACCTGAACATGGCTCTGCGCCGCGAGATTGTAGATCTCATCGGGCTGCACTTCCTGGACGATGCGGATGAGATTCGTCGAATCCGTGAGATCGCCATAATGCATCAGGAAGCGAAGATCTGCCTCATGCGGGTCATGATAGAGGTGGTCCACGCGATCGGTATTAATCAGCGAGGAACGCCGCTTGACACCATGAACAATATAATCCTTCGAAAGGAGAAGCTCCGCCAGCAGAGCACCATCCTGCCCGGTTACACCGGTAATCAAGGCAACCTTTTTTGAAGTCATTAGAGGTACAAACCTTTAATCGCTTCCAGCCTATGCGGAGATAGTCCTACCGCCGCGACGTTGAACGCCATAGCAGCAAAGCTAAGTGCTGACTAGATCTTTAATTCTCTTGGCCTGAGACCAGGATAGTTTCGAGCAAGCAAGTGGATTTTTGCGCCCAAAGCTTTACCGGTTCGCCTGCAAAAACTGACAAATCCGACGGTCCCGGTTCGGTCTTTATAACAGGATCGCAAAAGGCGATCCTTGGTTCCTTTCTCGAATTTTCGCTTTTTCTTTAGCGTTGAGCCGAAAATTCGAGGGTGGCCCTACAGGTCATTCTTTATGACCTGTAGTATAAGGCATCGCCTTCCAAAGCAGCGTTTTTAAGGCGGAAATTATGCCGGTTCCCGGAAAACATAATGGCACGCCGCCCTTCGCTCGACGAAACTGGTCGCGCCTTTGCTCGGACGGCGGCTTTCAACCAAGCGCGAGCGGGCCAAGCGGCTTGCGGCTGAACCCGCGCAGAATTCAGCCGAAAACTTTTCAGACCAGGCCGACGCGGGAGAGCATGTCCTGCGGCTCCATCTGGCTGTCGCCCTGGGCCTGCGCGACAGCGACAGCCGTCATATTGACAATGCCACGCGTCGTCACCGAAGGCGTCAGGATGTGCGCGGGTTTCGCCGCGCCAATCAAGATCGGCCCGACAGGAAGGGCATCCGCCAGCATCTTGGTCATGGCATAGGCAATATTGGCCGCATCAAGGTTGGGCATCACTAGCACATTCGCCTCGCCCTTGAGGCGGGATGAAGGCAAGATTCGATCGCGGATCGCTTGCGACAGCGCGGTGTCGGCCTGCATTTCGCCGTCGACTTCGAGCTCAGGCGCCCGTTTATGCAAAATTTCGAGCGCATTGCGCATCTTCACCGCCGAGGGCGCATCGTCCGAGCCAAAATCAGAATGTGAAACGAGGGCGATCTTCGGCTGAAGACCGAAACGGCGGACGTGACCGGCACACATCAAGGCCATTTCCGCAATCTCGAAGGCGACCGGATCGCGGCGGACATGGGTGTCGGCGAGAAAGAAAGCCCCTTTATTGGTGATCATCAAGCTCATTGCCGAAAAATCGGTCGCGCCGGGGACAAGTCCTATAATGTCCCGAATATGTTTCAGCCGCGAATTGAACCGCCCTTCGAGGCCGCAAAGCATGGCGTCGGCATCGCCGCGCTTGAGAGCAATTGCCGCGATGACTGTGGAATTGGTGCGCACGAGCGTGCGTGCCGCGTCGGGCGTGATACCGCGGCGTCCGGCAATTTCGAGATAGGTTGCGACATAATCGCGGTAACGAGGGTCGTCATTCGGATTGACCAGATCGAAATCGCGGCCAGGACGGACCGACAGGCCAAAGCGGTCAAGACGTGTCTCGATGACTTCCGGACGGCCAATGATAATCGGCCTTGCGATTCCTTCCTCGGCAATTGATTGCACGGCGCGCAATACGCGCTCATCCTCACCTTCCGCATAGATGACACGTTTGGGGTTGCCCTTGGCGGCCTGCATCAGGGGCTTCATCATGAAGCCGGAGCGGAAAACGAAACGTGACAGCGTCTCTTCATAAGCAACGAAATCGACAATCGGCTTCTGGGCGACGCCGGTCGCCATTGCAGCCTTGGCGACCGCGGGCGCTATGCGCAGGATCAGCCGCGGATCGAAGGGCGAAGGGATCAAATTGTCCTTGCCATAGAGGCGCGCTTCGCCGCCATATGCCCGGGCGACGACGTCGGATGGCGGCTCATGCGCCAATTGAGCGATTGCGCGGACAGCAGCGACCTTCATCTCCTCATTGATGGTCGTGGCCACGACATCAAGCGCGCCGCGGAATATGTAAGGAAAACAGAGAACATTATTGACCTGGTTGGGATAATCCGAACGTCCGGTGCAGATCATCGCATCTGGCCGGGCGGCATTGGCCTCGGCCGGATCGATTTCGGGGTAAGGGTTGGCGAGCGCCATAATCAGCGGCTTCGAACCCATCTCCTTTAGCATTTCCGGCTTCAGAACACCGCCCGCAGAGAGACCGAGAAAGACATCGGATCCGCCGATGACATCGGAAAGCGTGCGCGCATTTGTGTCGCGCGCGTAGATTTCCTTGCGCGGGTCCATCAGTGTGGTGCGGCCCTTGTAGACCACACCTTCGATATCGGTGACGAAAATATTCTCGCGTTTGGCTCCAAGATCGACGAGAAGATCGAGACAAGCAAGCGCCGCTGCCCCTGCGCCCGAAGTCACGATCTTGGCATTAGAGAGGTTTTTGCCCGCCAATTCCATTCCATTCATGATGGCGGCGGCAACGATAATCGCTGTGCCATGCTGATCGTCATGGAAAACCGGAATATTCATGCGCTCGCGGAGCTTGCGCTCGACCTCAAAACACTCGGGCGCCTTGATATCCTCAAGATTAATTCCGCCGAAAGTCGGTTCCAGCGCGGCGATGACATCGACGAGCTTGTCCACATCGGTTTCCGCGACCTCGATGTCGAATACATCTATTCCCGCGAATTTCTTGAACAGAACCGCCTTGCCTTCCATCACCGGTTTCGACGCGAGCGGCCCTATATTGCCAAGGCCGAGCACGGCCGTACCATTGCTGATGACCGCGACAAGGTTCTGTCTGACCGTGAGATCGGTCGCGGCTGCAGGGTCGGCGGCGATTTCGAGGCAGGCCGCAGCAACGCCTGGGGAATAGGCAAGAGCGAGATCACGCTGCGTGCCAAGTGGCTTCGTCGCCTGAATTTCGAGCTTACCCGACCGAGGAAGGCGATGATATGCGAGTGCGCTCGCCGCAAGATCCGACGTAATGGAATCAACCATGAACACCTCCCTCGGAACAGACGCCAGCGCTTAAGGTCTAAGGCTTGGCGCAGTCTAGCCCTTCATACGGCAGAGAGAAAGTTGTTTATCTTCTTTTTGCCCAGGCGGGGATGAAATCATGAGCTGTCTAAGCGCACCGCGACAGACTATAAGCGTCCCGACAGATCACACAGCCTGTTTCCCCCGCGAGCAGCTGATCCGGGCCAAGAATATGAGTGAGACGAATATGGCAACGAATGAAGACGCGCTCGACGAGGCGTTGAAGGCCCTGGGCCTCCGTCGTTTCGAGGTTCCCGGGCCAAAATCCAATGGTTTCGTGAATGTTTTTCAAGTCCTCCAGGATCAATGCCTGAAACGTCTCGCCGATATTGCCGATGAATATGCCGTGCCTGGCGGCGTCGGCTTTGGTTTTGCAGAACACCGTGAGTTCAATGCTTTCGCCCAAAGGACATCGAAAGATGTTATTTGCTTCTATTCCTCAAGCGTCAGAGTTATGTGGAGCCTTTTTAATGCAATCATGACGATCCGCGAAATTTTTCCCTGGATCGACGATATCGACCGCCTGGGCGAACAAAGCGCGCCACCCGCGAAAGGCGATCTATTCTTCATCCGCCCCCCGGAAAAAGAGGTCGCCGAACCCGATCCCATCCGCTGGAGACTGGCGGCGGCGCTTTTCGACGTCGCCATGGATTTCACCCTGATGCATGAAGTCGCGCATCTATGGAATGGCCATGTCGAGCTTTTTCATCAGAAGAACGGCCAGCGCCCCTATCAGGAAATGCACTTGATCGAGGGCCTGGAGCTTTCCGAAGCCCAGGCGCTGGAATTCGATGCGGATTCGTTTGCCATCCAAAAGGTCTTTGCGCGCGTCTATCGCGAAAATCCGTTCAAGGACTTTTCGACAGGCCTCTTGAAGGACCACTCGCTCCCCGCCGATGGGGAGCATACGGCGTCCTGGTATTTTACCTGGTTTGCGATTTACGCATTGTTCAAATCCTATGACGAGGCCTGCGCGGCCGCGGACCTTCCAAGGCGCGCGCAGCCGCCGGCCGCACTGCGGCTGGCGTGCCTGCTTTCCACCGTGACGGCCGTCTGCAGCCGCCAAGGCTGGTCACAGCTTTCAATGGAACTTTGGGCTGCCCACGCAACCAGCGCCGGACTCGAGGCGGAGGGCGCCATTTGCCGGATGCGCGGGACCGGACTGAACAGCCAGGCTTTCAATCTGGCGTGGTCAGGTATTGCCTTTGATCAGATCGAAAAATATTTGCAGACTTGGGATAGGCTTGGCCCCCAACTGGCCGCTCTCAAGCGCGGGCCGATGGCGGCCAAGACCTCGGCAACCGCCGTTTCCTGAGGCTGGCCCGGCACGAGCGAGATCACCCCAGGCAGCCGCCCCTGCCCGCTCGGGGATAGGCGCACCGGCTATCCGAGCAGAAGAGACCGGATTTGGCTCGATTTCGCTCACCACGGGATTGCGTTTATCCGGAAACGCAATCCCGCGTCCATCCTAAAGCCCGCCTTCTCCATTGGGTTCGTCGCGGCGCGGTTCTTCATCGTCACTGGGCGCCGCCGCTTCTTCTTCGGTGATACGCTCGACCGCGACAACCTTTTCGTCGGCGGCCGTGTGGAAAACGATGACCCCTTGGGTCCCGCGTCCCGCGATGCGGATTCCTTCGACCGGGCAGCGAATCAACTGGCCCCCATTTGTCACCAGAATAATTCCGTCCCCATCCTCGACCGGCATGGAGGCAACGAGATGGCCGTTGCGCGCATTCACGGCCATGGCAACAATGCCTTTGCCACCGCGCCCAGTGATCCGATATTCGTAAGAAGACGTCCTTTTGCCGAAACCATTCGACGATACGGTCAGAATGATCTGCTCGGCCGCTGACATTTCCGCATAGCGCTCCGGGCCGAGGTTCGAGCTGTCCGGTACGTCCTCGGCGCCTTGCTCATCACTCGCGGGTTCGGCATTGCTTTCGGACGTCGCCTCGCCTGCCACAGCACGGCGCATTTTGAGATAGGCAATCCGCTCACCGCTGTCGGCCTCGATATGGCGTAAAATCGCCAGCGAGATAACCCTGTCGCCTTCACCGAGGGCGATCCCGCGCACCCCCATCGAATCGCGCCCCTTGAACACGCGCACATCGGGGACGGGAAAGCGAATGCACTGGCCATTGGCAGTCGTCAAAAGCACATCATCGCATTCGGTGCAGATCTGTACATCGACGATCTCTTCCCCCTCGTCGAGCCGCATGGCGATCTTGCCCGCGCGGTTGACCTGGGCAAAATTGGAAAGCTTGTTACGCCGGACTGTGCCGCGCGTCGTCGCGAACATGACATCGAGCGTCGCCCACAG
>DASQCU010000200.1:0-5381 GCA_035634575.1 Beijerinckia sp. | reverse complement strand
GCAATCGCTCTCGATCTGCGTTTCAAGATGCAGATCCCCCCGTGCCGCGAGGATCGCCGCGCCATGATCGCCAAGAAGACCATTGACGAGAATGATATCCCCGGCTTCCGCGCGATGCGCGCCTAGATCAATGCCGGTGCGGATGACGCCAATGCCAGCCGTGTTGATAAAGAGCTTGTCGCAGGAGCCGCGATCGACAACCTTGGTGTCGCCGGTGACAATAGTAACGCCAGCCGCCGTGGCGGAGTCCGCCATCGAGCGCGCAATCTTGCGAAGCGCCGCGACCTCGACACCCTCCTCAATGATCACACTACAGGATAGATAAAGCGGCTTCGCCCCGCCGACAGCGAGATCGTTGACTGTACCGCAAACGGCAAGCTTGCCGATGTCGCCGCCGGGAAACTCCAGCGGATCGACAACGAACGAGTCGGAGGTGAAGGCGAGCCGGTCGCCGTGGCGGCACAAATCGGCGAGCGTGAAGCGGGCCTGATCTTCCAGCGGCACAAGCGCAGGATTGTCGAAAGCGGAGACGAAGACATCATCGATCAAATCGCGCATGGCCTTGCCGCCGCCGCCATGCGCAAGCGTCACCTTGGGAACGTGAATGCCGTCGCGGACTTTGCGCTGCGGTCTGATAGGCAGGGTTGGCTCGAACTTGATCATGCCGCGTCCGCTGCGTGCCGGTCACGCAGACCCTCCAGATCGCCATATTGATAATAGGCTGCGCAAGCGCCTTCCGAGGAGACCATCAGCGCGCCGAGCGGTGTCTGCGGCGTGCAAGCTGTGCCAAACACCTTGCATTGCCACGGCTTGATGACGCCCTTCAAAACCTCGCCGCATTGACAGGATTTCGGATCGGCAATGCGCAACGACGGCACCGCGAACTTGCACTCTGCGTCATAACGGGCGTAGGTCTCGCGCATCCTGACGCCAGAGTGATCGATCGAGCCAAGGCCGCGCCATTCGAAGAACTCGCGCAGCTCGAAAACGCGCGAAATCGCCGCGAGCGCCGCTGTGTTACCGTCGGTCGGGACGATCCGGCCATATTGATTCTCGATCTCGCAACGACTCTCTGCCAGCTGCTTCAGAACAAGCCAGACCGAATGAAGAACGTCGAGCGGCTCGAAGCCTGCGACAACGAGCGGGCGTCTATAATGCCGGGCGATGAACTCATAGGGCTTCGTCCCGATCACCATCGATACATGGCCCGGTCCGAGAAAGCCATCGAGCTGCAAATCCGGTGAATCGAGGATCGCCTTGATCGTCGGGATAATGGTGATGTGGTTGCAAAAGAGCGAGAAGTTGCTGATCCCTTCGGTCTCTGCCTGCAAGATGGTCAAGCCGGTGGAGGGCATTGTCGTCTCAAAACCGAGGCCGAAGAACACAACCTCCCGGTCCTTGTTCTCGCGCGCGATGGCGAGAGCATCGAGCGGCGAATAGACCATCCGCACGTCGGCGCCATCGGCCTTGGCCTGCAAGAGGCTTTTCTTCGAGCCCGGCACCCGCATGGCATCGCCGAATGTCGTGAAGATCACGCCTGGCGTTTCGGCCAAGGCAACACAATCATCGACCCGGCCCATTGGCAGCACGCAGACAGGACAGCCTGGCCCGTGGATGAATTCAATCCCGGCGGGTAACATATTGGCTATCCCATATTTGAAGATCGAATGGGTATGGCCGCCACAGACTTCCATGATCCGCAAGGGACGCCCACGCGCCGCGACAAGCGGCTTCGTCAGCGCCTCGATCGCCCGCAAGAGCGAGCTCGCCTTGTCCGGATCGCGGAACTCATCGACATATTTCATCGGCGCCTTCCTCTTCGATCCTTCTCAGCCACGCCCGGACTCTTGCATTGCTGTGAGTTCCTGCTGCGCTTCGCCGAGCTCGTTGAGAATGCGCAAGGTTTCCATTGCTTCCTCCTCGTCGATGCGGCTCATCGCGAAACCGACATGCACCAGCACCCAATCACCAATGCACTCCTCGATCTTTCGCTCGTCGATGACGCAGGCAATGTTGATTTCGCGCTTGATGCCGGCCACATCGACCATCGCCAGGTTTGAACGTGCATCCGTGATCGCAACAATCCGGCCAGGTATGCCGAGACACATGGACTTCATCCTCCCTGCACAAGTTTGCAGCCGGTATCATCGTCATTCAGTAACATCGTCATCGGCAATATTGTCGGCGCCAATGGGCTCAAGGCCGTAGCGTGTGAGCTTGGAGCGCAATCCAACCCGCGACAGTCCCAGTTCCTCCGCCGCGCGGCTCTTGTTCCAGCGATAGCGTATAAGCGTTTCCCGCAGGATTCGCGCTTCCATATCCTCGATCCGCTCCTTCAAGGTTCCAGTGGCCGCAAGACCAAGATCGGCCAAGGGAAAGGCACCGGTCAAGCGGCGCAGGATCTTCGGCGAAATAAGATCCGCGCCCAGAGTTTCGCCCGATGCAAGCACGAGCATTCGGATCACCTCGTTCTGCAATTCCCGGACATTGCCCGGCCAGTCGTAATCGGCGAAACAGGCAAGCGCCTCTTCGGTGAAACCACGCACGCGCTTGCCGTGGAGGCGCATCGCATCGTCAAGCACGCGGCGGGCAATGAGCGGAATATCGTCCGGCCTTTCCCTCAGGCTCGGAACTTCCACCGTGGCGACGGCCAAACGATAATAAAGATCCTCGCGCAGCCGCCCCGCGCCTGTCTCGGCTTCGAGATCGCAATGCGTCGCCGAAATCACGCGAACGTCCACCCGGCGCGTTTCGTTTGAGCCGACAGGCCGGATTTCACCCTCCTGCAGAAAGCGCAGCAGCTTGACCTGAAAGGCGGGAGAGATATCGCCGATCTCGTCGAGAAAAATCGTGCCGGTGTCGGCCTGTTCGAGAAGTCCTATCCGATTGGTATGCGCACCCGTAAAAGAGCCCTTCTTATGGCCAAAGAGCTCGCTCTCAAGCAGCTCGTCGGGGATCGCGCCGCAATTGACGGCGTGAAACGGCTTGTCGGAACGAAGGCTCGCATAGTGGATCGCCCGGGCAAGGAGTTCCTTGCCGGTTCCGGTCGCGCCATGAATCAGCACGGAGATGTCGAAGCTCGCGATCTGCATCGCCCGAAGGCAGGTGGCGTTCAGCGGGCTTGAGGGGCTCCGCACGATCGCATCAAAATGGAACCCTTGCTTGACGATATCGCGCTGGGCTGCGAGACGCTGCGCCATTGATGGCGCGAGGAGCTTCATCTCGATCGAAAGGCGCTCGTGCTCGCGCTGGAGCTTATAGAGATTGGCCGCGTTGCGGGTGGTCTGGATCAGCTCGCCCGGGTGCCATGGCTTGGCTACGAAATGATAAATCCCGGCCTCGTTGATACTGCGGATCATATCCTCGGGATCGGTGTAGCCGGTGACAATGATACGCAGGATCTCGGGCCAACGCTTGCGGACGACCGACAGAAACTCGACGCCGGTCATTTCCGGCATCCGCTGATCGGAGATGATCACCTGCACCCATTCATTTTCGAGAATGGACAACGCCGTGCGGGCGCTGTGCGCTGTGCGCACGTCGAACTCCTCGCCAAGGATGCGGGCGATCAATTCGACTGAACGCGGCTCGTCATCGACGACAAGGACAGTCGCCTGCGCCGCCGCGCTCATGCGGTCATTTCCTGACCGTTGCGTGGCGCGCCGCCACGCAGCAGCGCACGTTCTGCGGAAAGCCAAGCGAGCCAGGCATCAAGCCCGCCTTCCGTCTTGACCGAAGCCTTGATGACATCAGCCCTGAGATTGACCCGGGCAATCGCCTCCATGGCCCGCGCTTCATCGAAATCGACATAAGCCGCGAGATCGGCCTTGGTGATGATCACGAGGTCGGCTACGGCGAACATATCTGGATATTTGAGCGGCTTGTCCTCGCCCTCGGTGACTGAGAGCATCACAACGCGGCGGCGTTCGCCGAGATCGAAGCTTGCCGGGCATACGAGGTTGCCGACATTCTCGATGAACAAATAGCCCTCGGAGCCAAGCGGCAGTTCATCGATCGCATGGCCAACCATGTGAGCATCAAGATGGCAGCCCTTGCCAGTGTTGATCTGGATCGCGGCGCGGCCCGTCGCCCGAATGCGCTCGGCATCATTCGAGGTCTGCTGGTCGCCTTCGATCACCGCAGCCGGCACGGTTCCTAGGCGCCGTAACGTCTCCACGAGAAGCGTGGTCTTCCCCGCGCCGGGGCTCGACATCAGATTGAGAGCGAGCGTCGCTGAAGCTTCAAGCCGCTTGCGATTGGCAAAAGCGTGCACGTCATTTTCGGCGAGGATCTTTTGCTCAAACGACAATGTGCGCGGAGTATCAGTTGGGTGATGATCATGCGTTGCATCATGGTGGTGGTGATGATGCCCATGATCGTGATGATGGTGTCCCTCACCATGAACGTGGCCATGGTCGTGATGATGGTGTCCATCGCCATGAGCGTGATCATGGTGGTGATGCCCATGATCATGAGCATGATCGTGCCGTGCCACCAGAGCATTAACGCTTGCGACCGCGACCTTAGGCCCCGGGCCGTTCTCGATCTTGGCGTGGTCGTCCCCGCAGCCGCAATCAATGCACATCAGATCACCTCCAGATCCTTGACCTTGAGTTCGTCACCGCCGGTTGCTTGAAGACGGCCGCCGCCGCATTTGGGGCAAGGAGCCAGACGATCGCCGAGCGCAACGGTTTCTTCGCATGTAAAGCAATAAGCGATGCCCGGCAGGTCGATGATATGAAGCTCGGCCCCCTCACACAAAGTATCGCGCGAAGCGACTTCAAAGCCGAATCGCAAGGCTTCCGGGTCCACGGCGGCAAAGCGCCCAATCTCGAGATGGATCTGGCGGACCTTGTGAAAACTCTGTCGCCGCGCCTCGTTTTCAATCATCGAAATGAGGCTCTGGCAGATCGAAAGCTCATGCATCTTCGACCTCCTCGATCCGATAAGGCACGCCCGGATCGATCGATCCGATCAGCAGCGTCAACGCGGAGCGTTGGAAGGTCGGCGGATTGGCTTCGAACGCCGCGATGATCTGATCGAGGAGGCCGCCCTGCGCGAGCATCCAATCCGTTGGGGTCGTGATGCGATAAAGGCTGACGACGCCATTCGTCACCTCCGCCTCATGAAACAATTGACCGCGCGCCGCGCAGACAGCAGCGGCACTTGCTCCGACGCGAACCGGATGGTAGATATCGGGAAGCGTGTCCTTCGCCAGCGCTTCAAGCAACGCGGCGACTTCAACAAGACGCGCCGCCATTCTCGACATCAGGCTTGGCCGACCGCCGTTCTCGAATGCCGCAACCAGCGGATGGTGGCGCACCCGGCTGTGGAAGGTCGGATCGCGTTCGTCCGCGCCGGCGCTTACGCGAAGCTCAGCG
>DASQCU010000199.1:0-1987 GCA_035634575.1 Beijerinckia sp. | reverse complement strand
GGTTTTGCGTCCGGACACGCGACAAATCAAATACTTAAGAGGCGCTCCCAGTTCGCGCGAGCCGGGTCGTCCGATAGGCTGCGGAGAGCGCAATCCGAAAGCCGATGCTCTCGAGCGTCAGGTCGCCGGAGTCGATGACGATCGGCTGTTTCGGCCAGGACCCATCCGGGTTGCGGCGCAGAAGTTCGGCGCCGATCACCGCAGTCCTCAGCACAAGGATCTCCCCCACGCTGGGGATGGTTGTATAGGTCCAGACATTGGCCCAGGTTTCGGCCTGATTGCTGGGCGACAGGATCTCGATCATGAGAACCGGATCGGTCAGCGCGGATTCTTCGGTCTCATAGCCCGAGCAGGTGATGGCAAGGTCCGGAATGCGGAAATTCATATCCGCGTGAACATGCGGGATCACGCCGGCATTGGTGATGACTGTACAGGGGCTCGCCCGGTCAGCAAGATGGTTGCGGATGAGGCTACCGAGTTCATTTTGTATGGCCCCATGGGTGCGGCTAGCGGGCGCCATCGCTTGCGGTTCGCCATCGACGAGCTGCCAGAGCTGAGGCCCTGGCGCGTCCCAGGCAAGGAACTCGGCAACGGTCATCCGAACGGGGATTTTGGGGAGCGCGCTCATGCGCCCAATGTAGCAAGGAATCGCGCGAATGGTAAGGCGTTGAGGCCGAAACCGGCCTCAACCTAATCTGCTCCGGCCTTTTCTTGATTACGCCGCCTTCTGCTTCGGCGCGATCAGCTTGCGATTGACCAGCACCTCGGCGATCTGCACCGCATTCAGCGCCGCCCCTTTGCGCAGATTGTCGGAAACGCACCATAGCACAAGGCCATTCTCCACCGTCGCATCCTCGCGAATGCGGGAAATATAGGTGGCATCCTCGCCCGCAGCCTCATGCGGGGTGATGTAGCCGCCCTTCTCGCGCTTGTCGACCACGAGACAGCCCGGCGCCTCGCGCAGGATCTCGCGCGCTTCATCGGCGCTGATCGGGTTCTCGAACTCGATATTCACAGCCTCCGAATGGCCGATGAAGACCGGCACCCGCACGCAGGTCGCGCTGAGCTTGATCTTCGGGTCGAGAATCTTTTTTGTCTCGGCCATCATCTTCCATTCTTCCTTGGTGTAGCCGTCTTCCATGAAGACGTCGATTTCCGGAATGACATTGAAGGCGATGCGCTTGGGGAATTTCTTGCTTTCGACGGGATCGGACACGAAGACCGCGCGGGTCTGGGCGAAAAGCTCGTCCATCGCCTCCTTGCCCGCCCCCGATACCGATTGATAGGTGGAGACAACAACCCGCGTGATCCTGGCCTTGTCATGCAAGGGCTTCAATGCGACAACGAGTTGCGCCGTCGAGCAATTCGGATTGGCGATAATATTCTTCTTGGTGAAGCCTGAAATGGCATCGGCATTCACTTCCGGCACGATCAAAGGTACGTCCTGGTCATAACGCCAGGCGGAGGAATTATCGATAACGACGCAGCCTTGCGCGCCGATTCGCGGCGAAAATTCCCTGGAAACATCGCCTCCGGCGGACATCAGGCAGATGTCGGTGCCGGTGAAATCGTAATTTTCCAGCGCCTTGCATTTCAAGGTCTTGTCGCCGAACGAGACTTCGGTTCCGATCGAGCGGGATGAAGCAAGCGCGACAACCTCATCGATCGGGAATTGACGCTCCGCGAGAATATCGAGCATTTCGCGCCCGACATTCCCCGTCGCGCCGACAACGGCGACCTTGAAACCCATTTTTTTCTCCATGCGGCGGCCCCGTGCAACGTCGAGCGGAGCCTTCCTCGCTTATGCAAGGAATTCAGAACCCGTAAATTAAGCTATCTGCCGGGTTCTCGCAACGCGGCCCCGCTTCGCTCGGGGCTCCACCACGCCAATACCCGGCATTGATGTCCTTCAGAATCGGCACATTTCGCCACATTAAGGATAATGCTCTTTGAAGATCCTACCGAACCAAAACGCGGCTAAGGTGTT